>NZ_JBPXRQ010000089.1:0-2859 GCF_051842895.1 Cytobacillus sp. Hm23 | reverse complement strand
CTATAATATTTATAGATATCAATGGAACTTAAAGAAGATGACTCCTGTTCAATACAGAAATCATCTCCTTAAAGTAGCATAGTCTTTTTTTAAATGTCCTTTACAAAGGGTACATATTATTATCCCCTCAAGCTTTATTTATTATATTGCATTGATTTTTTAATCATTTAGTCGCTTTTCTAGCTCAGCCTTCTTCTCTTCGAAACCAGGCTTTCCTAATAGTGCAAACATGTTTACTTTGTATGCTTCAACACCTGGTTGATCAAATGGATTTACACCTAATAAATATCCACTCATGGCGCAAGCTTTTTCAAAGAAGTATACTAAATAACCGAATGAATACTCATTAAGTTCTGGGATTGAAACCGTTAAATTTGGTACTCCCCCATCTGTGTGAGCCAGCATCGTACCTTCAAATGCCTTTTTATTAACGAAATCTACTGTTTTACCAGCAAGATAGTTTAAGCCATCTAAATCACTACTTGCCTCTTCAATCGTTAATTCATGACGAGGTTTCTCCACATGAAGGATCGTTTCAAATAAATCACGACGACCTTCTTGGACATATTGTCCTAATGAATGTAAATCAGTAGAGAAGTTTGCTGATGAAGGGAAAATCCCTTTTTGATCCTTCCCTTCACTTTCACCAAACAACTGCTTCCACCATTCAGCAAAGTATTGAAGTGATGGTTCATAATTTATTAACATTTCTATTGTTTTACCTTTATTGTAAAGAACATTCCGAACAACTGCATATTGATAAGCACCGTTCTCTTCTAACTCTGAGTTAGAAAATTCGTTGCTAGCATCTTGAGCTCCTCGCATCATTTCTTCAATATTAGCACCACTAACTGCGATTGGTAATAATCCAACAGCAGTTAGTACTGAATAGCGACCACCTACGTCATCAGGAATGATAAATGATTCATATCCTTCTTCAGTAGCCAGTGTTTTCAACGCACCTCTAGCTTGGTCGGTAGTAGCATAAATTCGTTTTCTTGCCTCGTCAATTCCATATTTTTCTTCAAGCATTTTTCGGAAAATACGGAAAGCAATAGCTGGCTCAGTTGTTGTACCAGATTTTGAAATGACATTAATAGAGAAATCTTTGCCCTCTAATACGTCCATCACATCTTTCATATACGACGAGCTAATATTATTACCTACAAAAATAATTTGTGGTGTAGTTCTTTGCTCTTTTGATAGCGATGAATAAAACGAATGGTTTAACATATCAATGGCAGCTCGTGCACCTAAATATGATCCACCGATTCCGATGACTAACAATATTTCAGAATCACTTTTAATTTTTTCTGCGCTTTTTTGAATGCGTGAGAATTCTTCTTTATTATAATCTGTAGGTAAATCAACCCACCCTAAAAAATCATTTCCTGCACCAGTTTTTTCATGCAATGAATGATGAGCTACTTTTACCGCATCACGTAAATATGTAATTTCATGTTCTGAAAAAAACGATAATGCTTTTGAATAATCAAACTTAATATAAGACATCTTGTTAACCTCCAAACTGAATAATAAATCTTTATAAATACCACTTTAGCGAAAGGCTGTGAGTAAATCAAGAACACCACCCTTATGTAAGCGTCTCCAAAACAAAATATTTTATGACAATATAGAAAAGCGGAAGCGACTTGGTCATCCCCGACAAGCACTGGAGCCTTTTCACTTGAAGGCGCTTTTTGCCTTTGGGTGAAATGGTGAAGTGACTCGAGGGGATAAGAGCTGGAGCTGGACAAATAGAAAAGTGGAGCCGACTGTTTAACCTCGACAAGCGTTGGAACATTTTCAACTGAAGACGCTTTTTGCCTTCTGGTAAAATGTTAAGTGACTCGAGGGGAGTAGATGCTGAAGCTAGATAAACGCAAATAATATGTTAATCACTCGATTTGTTATAAAGGTTTAAGTTCTTTTAACTTTACAAATAGTAACCGATGGAAACTCCCGCCTCCTTCTCCATATATTAAGCTAAATGAGTTTCTCGATCATTAGTAAAACCCTTTCACCATCTATTCTTCTAATTGCTTCTCTTTTTTAATAAAACGGCTCATAATTATAAATATCAGCCAACATATGATTACGATAATACCCGATAACATTCCTGTACCTAATATCACCCATCCACCAACTATTGTTAGCAAGCATAAATGAATTGCAAGTACAATATTTGCAATAATTAGAGGGTAGGTTAATTTTCTTCTCGTTTCAAAATTTTCCGAAATGAAATACAACCCAAGAACAAAAAGAATAATTGGCAGTGCATAAATGAAAAACTCCATATTTTCCCTCCTAACACATATGAGTAATTTTTTAATTTACAGCTATTTTATAACGAGCTCCTACGATAGTTATTGTTTAAAGAAGAAAACATTACAAATGCTCTAGTTGTATACATGTTTATGTCTTTTCCAACATTTAATGAGAGGAAAGCTCAAGAAAGCTCATTCTAATACACCTACCTAATTAACCTTACCATAATATTACATTTTTTTGTCAATTAAGATAATATAAAAGCTCAAATTACCATAGATGTATAAGGATCGTACAAAAGTAACAGCTCTTTTCGTAAACTTTGTTGTTTATTCACCTGTATTTTAGTAACTGATATGTATAATATGATTGTTATAGCCTCTAGAGAAGATAAGATACCACGAACGTTAGCAACTAACGTGAGCTTATATCTAAGACGAACTGCAACAATTAATGCAAAAACAGCCAATATAAAGAGGCTGGGACAAAACCCAACTCTGATATGAAAAAGCCGGTGAAATTTTACGACGAGTAAAATTTCACCGGCTTTGATTATTTTTGAATTAAAATAAGGACCACTTCTGATAAAAT
>NZ_JBPXRQ010000088.1:0-2916 GCF_051842895.1 Cytobacillus sp. Hm23 | reverse complement strand
GAGTGCCATCTATCGAAAACGAAAAATCGATGTGGAACCAGTTTTTGGATTTTTGAAGGCGAATTTGTGCTTCTCTCGATTTTCTGTACGTGGAAAATCGAAGGTAGAAAACGAAATTGACCTCGCGTTAATGGCAGTGAATCTAAGAAAACTCACTGCCAACAAATAAGGTAATAGAGGGCACTACTACTCTAAATAGAAAAAGGTGAATTTGAGCTCGCTCAAATTCACCTTTTACATTTTTTGAGGCTAGTTATGTCCCAGCCTCGTCTTTATGTGTTAATCGTTCAAAATGTTAATTCTATAGTGTGAAATTAATTAGAGAAATATGGATGTATAGGAAAAACTCATAATATTTTAGTATACATATTGTGGAGGTTATGATGAAAAGAACACTAATATTGGAGCAACAATATTAGCAGTACAACCTGTAACTGTTAATGGTGGATTGAACGTGCTATCAGCTGCAACAAATGAGGAAGCCAAATTCATAAGTTACTGTAAAAGGGAAAAATATAATTGAGGATAAGTTGGTTTAATTTTTCTGTTATTAAAATATCGGTCTTGGACTCGAGTCAATATCTTGGACACAAAAAGATTAAGTTTTATGCAGAATCTTTGAATAGTTCTTCCATTGCTTGAGGTGTTTTATAAGCAATGTTGCTATGCTATCTTTTTCTGTTATACCAAGCTTCGAAAAATTCAAAGATAGCGATATTGGCAGTATTATAGTCTAGATCGGTTGCAATTACCTGGTGCGTTTTCACATCAACAACCGAAATGATACCGTCATTTGGAAAATCCCGACTATTTACGACATAAGCCGTTTTTCCATCTGGGGTAAAAGACATATCTAGTGAACTCTCACCAACCAGAATAGTTGCAATCAAGCTATGCGTTTTCACATCAATGCCCCTACGGTACCATTACCTGTAGAAAAAGTGTTATTTACGACATAAGCCAATACCATGAGAATCACCTAATTTATTTGATTTGTTACTTTAATATATGTAGGATATTTTAAAAATGAGTTACCAAATTTATTAAATTGCCTTCTAACAAACTTTCATCATGTTCAAATATAGTTTTATCTTATGTATGTAAAACCAAGAAAAGTACTTGACCTATAGAAAGATATGTCATCTCCCTGAACAGATCATGAGGAGATAGAAATGCTTAGGAAGAAGTTGGTGAATAAAGCACTCTACTGTATTTTAAGCTATTCAATTAGATTAATTAAAGATACATAATAGAAATTGTGTTTCATAACTATTTTTCTCATTGAATGGACGAACAAATCAAGAAAACATAATATGTAATGAACCTGCATGATGACATGAAAACAGCCCGACTCTTTGAATAGAGTAGGGCATTCCTAATGTTTACATATCTTTTTGAAAAGTAGTTACATTAATGCATCTGCAAGTAAAATTAAGTGTTCCTTGTGGGGATTGACCTGAGACAAATAAACGATACTTGTGGCATCCTATTCCTGGTTCATCACATACAGTATTGTTTGGAGTAAGTGTAAATTGTCCGGTACGACTTTCGGACAAATTGTAAGTACACAATATATTTGTAGCATTCCCTGTAACACGTGCAATTTCATAAATTAAAGTAAAAGGGCTTGTCGTATCAGCTTGTATGACAACCATAGAATCAATCTTTGCAACCCAATCCTTTTCAGTAACCAATAGATTATCGGTTGTCAACGTTATTAAGGGTATTGGATCTACTCCAGCATTAACGTTTGTGAAAGTTATAGGTGTATTTTCACATTTACAAAATAATTCATTGTTTCCTTTTCCCTTACACCTACAATCAGACATTCAATTACACTCCTTTCAAGTTTTAAGATGTAAACATGTTCCTTTTATTCAGTGAATGTCTTACTACTTAAATATGCAACTGTCAATTGTCTAAATGATCAAAGAAACACAATAATTTTAAGGTTACTAAGGGCTGGCACCAGTCCTTTTTAAAAATTAACATAGACTCTTGCTCATTTTAGTCACATTATTTATGATAGTCCAACCTTCTATAGAAGATAACCATACATATAAAGTAAAAACAATTATAGAAGGTGAAAATAATAATGAAGGATAAAGATTGTAAATGTAGAGTCGTTCCACCACCACCACAAGGACCGCAGGGACCTCCAGGAAAACCGGGACCACAAGGACCACAAGGACCACAAGGACCAATGGGAATGCAAGGACCACCAGGACCAACAGGACCACCAGGACCAACTGGTACTGTGCAAGGGGCGTGTCAAATTCTTGGACCAATTAGTCAATTTCCGCAACAGAGTGCTAATGTTATGTTTGGGATGACAGGACCATGTATAGGTGGTCTAACTTTTGCAAATGGCAATAATGCAATACAACTTTCTGATGTTGGTTTATATGAAATTACATTTAGTGTATCTAATGTCAATTTAGCTAATGGAGCAGGAATTGCTTTTGAAGTTGCATCAAATAATACAACAATTCCTGGTTTTATCCTAAGTACAGATAATACAGGTACTGATGGAAGTATAGTAATGAATCCATCAAAATCTATACTCTATGAGAGTTCTGCGATGAATGAAGTGATTGATGTCACCACGCCTACTGTAGATGGAAACCCTTCGATTGGTTCACCAGTTCTACATGTAATTAGACTGAGTTAATGATATATACAGTGAAAAAGAACTGATGGACATGTAAATCATAATGATGTAAACAGACTCCTTAAAATTATTAATTAAATAAATAATGTTGTAAAATTACTGTATAGTAATAGCAATTTGAGGATGAAACACAAGTTGAGTTGTGTTGTGCGCCCATAAGGGAGGCTATGAAAATCGCTTTTTGCAAAAGCGTGGATTAAGTACGCATATAAATCCATCATTACCCACCTTATCCGAAGGGGAAA
>NZ_JBPXRQ010000087.1:0-2993 GCF_051842895.1 Cytobacillus sp. Hm23 | reverse complement strand
AATAAATACAGATATCAATGGAATTTAAAGAAGATGACCCCTGTTCAATACAGAGATCACCTTCTTAATGTAGCCTAGGCTTTTTTTAAAACTGTCCTTTACAAAGGGTACACTTTATAAAAAAGGGGGGTTTTTTATGTATGATTTTTTCGTAAACTTCGTGTGTATTACATAGTACAAATAGCAACAATCAATGCGAAAACACCCTTTATGCAACAACTTCCCACTTCAAATAAGTAACAAAAGCAAGCTCAGTAAAAATGATGAAAAATAATTTTTTCACTTGCACATAGTGAAAATTCAAGTGTGCATAAAATATGAGAGTAATGAGACGTTTTATCAACCCCAGACAGAAGACCTCCACTTCAAACCAAAACAATGCGAAGCGAGTGAAGGTTAAGTGGGTGATGAATGGTGGTTGGCGTAAGCCAAAACTCACTTCTAATATGGTATAATTAACCTAATTAATAGATAAGTGAGGTGAAGAAAATACTAGTCAACAAAGCCTATAAATTTCGTATCTACCTCACTAAAGAACAAGAAATATTAATTGCTAAAACCATTAGTTATAGTCGTTTTGTGTTCAATCATTTTTTAGCTGCATGGAATGAAACATACAAACAGACTGGAAAAGGTTTAACATACGGCGCTTGTTCTACGGAGTTAACAAAGTTGAAAAAGGATTTGCAATGGCTTAAAGAAGTTGATAGCATTTCACTACAATCCTCACTACGCAACCTTTCGGATGCTTTTAACCGTTTTTTCAAAAAGCAACATAACATCCCTAGATTCAAATCTAAAAAGAATAAAGTCCAATCGTACACAACCAAATATACAAATGGAACATTGCCATTGTCGATAACAAAATTAAATTACCTAAACTTAGACTTGTTAAGTTTGCAAAAAGTCGAGATGTTGACGGTCGTATTATCAATGCGACGATTAGACCTAATCCGAGTGGGAAATACTTTGTCTCTCTTCTTGCAGAAGTTGAAGTTCAGTCTTTAGAAAAAACAAACTCAGCCATTGGCGTTGATATGGGACTTAAACAGTTTGCTATTCTTTCAGACGGAACAGAATATTCAAACCCTAAATTCTTTCGAACTCTAGAAGAAAAGTTAGCAAATGCTCAACGTATTCTCTCAAGACGCACAAAAGGTGGGTCTAATTGGAATAAACAACGGATTAAAGTAGCTCGTCTGCAAGAAAAAATTTCAAATGCTAGAAACGACTACTTGCAAAAAATATCTACTGATATTGTCAAAAGCTACGACATTATTGGCATTGAAGATTTGCAAGTCAGCAATATGCTTAAAAATGATAATCTAGCAAAAGCAATTAGTGAAGTGTCTTGGGGGAAATTTCGTACAATGCTTGAATACAAAGCGAAATGGTATGGTAAACAAGTCATCGTAGTATCTAAAACATTCGCTTCAAGTCAACTTTGCTCTAGTTGTGGTTTCAAAAACAAAGACGTTAAGAATCTAAACTTACGTGTATGGGATTGCCCATCATGCGGAACCCATCACGATAGAGATATTAACGCAGGACAAAATCTAAGAAACGAAGCAATTCGTCTCTTAACCGTAGGAACTACGGGGATAGCCTAATCAATTAGAAGCCGTTAGGTTTCCGTACTTAGGAATCCCCCACTTCAATCATGACCGTAAGTTCTGATAAGTGGTGGGTAGTTAAAAGAATTAATATTTTGAAAATATCAAAAAATAGATTAAAATATGGGTATAATCAATAATGAGTATGCTCATATTTTATGAATAGTAAATAAATGTGTTGTTACAGAACTATTTGATAGGTTTTTATCGTTATTCGCTTTTTGTGAAATATAAATATAGTTCTTCTTAAATTGATGAAATTGTTGGAGGTGGAGGTGGTGGAGAAAGTTTTAGTTGCTGGAGCAACTGGTTTTTTAGGACGTCACGTAGTAAAGGCTTTAAAAAAAGAAGGTTATCATGTAAGTGTCGTAGTTAGGAATAAAGATAAACTGAAACGACGAGGTAATTATATGGAACCAGCAATTGATAAAGAAGTGGATCGTGTTATAACCGCTGAGATTACGAAGCCAATTACTCTTGAAGGGGTCTGTGAAGGAATAGATTATGTTTTTTCTTCAGTTGGTATTACAAGGCAAAGGGATGGTTTAACATTTCACGAAGTTGATTATGAAGGCAATACTAATTTATTGAGGGAAGCAGAAAAAAGCAATGTGAAAAAATTTATGTATATTCACGTACTCCGTGGTGATGTTTTTGAAGGACCTATGACAGAAGCGAAAGAAAAGTTTGCTAAAGAGTTAATCAGTTCTAAATTGGTGCATTTAGTTATTAGGCCAACAGGTTATTTTTCTGATATGACTGAATTCCTCAATTTAGCTATAAAAGGTAGAGCTTTTTTAATTGGTAAGGGAATTAATAAATTGAATCCTATTCACGGGGAAGACTTGGCAAAATTTTGTGTGGAATCTTTTAAACTATATTCTAATGAGGTTTTGGATGTAGGGGGACCTGAGATACTAACTCATCAACAAATTGCTAAAATGGCTTTTAAAGTTATAGGAGACAAAGAAAAGATAACTTACTTACCAACAGTATTATTTCCACCCATGTTAAAAGTTTATAAAATGATAAATAAGCAACAATACGGTATATTTTTATTTTTTTATCAAGGAATGACTCAAAATATGATCGCTCCTAAATATGGTTCCTTGTCGTTGGAAGATTTTTTTGTACAATATTTGAACAAAAAAATTGCGACGCATTCCCCTTCAAAATCTATTTGATTTAGTGGGGGTTAGTCGCTAAGGTCTTCATTCACCTTGTTCTTCAATGTATTTTTTTATTATGTCAATGGTAGCTTCTCCTGTAGTTAAAACCATATAACTACGGTTCCAAAAATAAGGTTTCCAATAGTATTTCGAAAGTTCCTTTTGGAACTCTTTTCTTATATATCTTGATGTTACAGTTTTATAGCTATTT
>NZ_JBPXRQ010000086.1:0-3153 GCF_051842895.1 Cytobacillus sp. Hm23 | reverse complement strand
AAACTCACTGCCAACAAATAAGATAATAGAGGCACTACCACTCTAAATAGAAAAAGGTGAATTTGAGCTCGCTCAAATTCACCTTTTTCACTTTTTGAGGCTAGTTATGTCCCAGCCTCATCATCTATAACTTTACAGATCTATTTTTCTTATAGAAACGATATCATCAAGAGTGGCTAGTGTAGCTATCATTTCTTCATCAAGTGGTTTATCAAATGATAGCATCATTATCGCTTCTCCACCAACCTCTTTTCTACCAACTTGCATAGTTGCAATATTGATTTCAAGGTCACCTAATATTTTACCAACTCTACCAATGACACCTGGTTTGTCTGTATGTTGTATATATACTAGATTTCCAACAGGATGAAAATCGATTACAAAACGATTTAAGCTAACGATCCTTGGACCGTAATCTTTAATATTCGTACCTTTAATTTCAAATGACTTGTCTTCACCATGAACGGTTACAGTTATACTATTTGAGTAACCATTAGTATCAGAAATCAGCTTTTCACCAACAGTAATACTCCGTTCTTTAGCAATCATTGACGCATTTACTTCGTTCACAGTAGAATCAACTCTTGGTTTAAAAAATCCAGATAATAAGCTTTTAGTAATAAAATCTGTTTCTAAGTCTGCAACACTACCTGAATAGGCAACTGAAATTTCCTTTACAGGCTCATGCATACATTGGGATAAAATCGTTCCCATTTTTTTCGCCAATTCATAAAAAGGTTTAATTTTGTCAAATACGTCTTTTGATAGTGTTGGTAGATTAATAGAAGATGATACAGGTTGTCCTTGTAAATATTGAACAACTTCTTTTGCAACTTGAGCTGCTACGTTCAATTGTGCCTCTTTTGTTGATGCACCTAGGTGTGGAGTTGTTATAACTTGCTCTAATTGTATTAGCTGAGGGTTTGTAGGTGGTTCAACCTCATAAACATCAAGCGCAGCACCGGCTACATGGTCATTTTTTATAAATTGTACTAGGTCGTTTTCATTAATGATTCCGCCTCTCGCACAATTAATAAGATATACACCTTTCTTTGTTTTAGACAAATTTTCTGCATTAAGAAGACCCTTTGTTTCTTTTGTTAGAGGAGTATGCACTGTTATAATATCAGCTGTTCGTAATAATTCGTCGAGAGAAGATGATTTAACGCCGATTTTTTCGGCACGTGCCTTCGTTAAAAACGGATCAAATACTTGGACTGTCATCCCAAAAGCTTTCGATCGTTTAGCCAGCTCACTCCCTATTCGACCTAACCCTACGATTCCTAGATTTTTACCATACAATTCTGTTCCAACATAAGAGGATCGATTCCACTCCCCAGATTTGACTGTTGCATTTGCTTGAGGGATATGCCTCATTAACGATGCCATCATAGCAAATGTATGCTCAGCCGTAGAAATAGTATTACCATCTGGAGCATTAATGACAACGACACCATGTTTTGTTGCAGCATCGATATCAATATTGTCTACTCCAACACCTGCACGAGCAACGATTTTTAAGTTGTCCATTTTTGCTAATAGGTCGTTGGTAACTTGTGTACCACTTCGAACTAACAATCCATCAAATTCATGTAATTCATTTTCAACTTCACTAACTTTCTTTTGAACAATCTCCACATCATTTGACTCCAATAATGGGGCTAATCCTTCTTCACTCATTTTGTCAGAAACAAGAATGCGATACATTTAAGAATCCTCCTAAAGTTCTAGAATGTGTATAAATTTCTGATAATTTAACATAATAAAGTACCCATGTCAATGGAATAAAAAATAGTCAAAAAATTGAAAGCGTTTTATTAAACAAAGCTTTATTTTCACATGAACGGAACTAATAAAGAGTACACATAGAGCTTTTTAAATTACGTAGATTTATTACTAAACTGAAATGTTTGAATTGAAGATTTTATGATTCACAAATAAGTTCATATGAGGTATAATAATTGATGTACAAAAAATTTAATAGGTCTATCTTCGGGGCTGGGTGAAATTCCCGACCGGCGGTGATGAGTGATTTTTTTAAAACTCTAAGTCCGCGAGCTATTTATAATAGCAGGATCTGGTGCGATTCCAGAGCCGACAGTATAGTCTGGATGGGAGAAGATGGAGGTTCTAGCTACGTCTTAAGGTTGTCCATACCTTTTTGTAAGCTTTATTTGTTATGTGATCAAAAAGGAAATGGTAAGGATCAAGAATACCCTTAAGTGCAGCTTATTAAGTATACCTTTCATTCAAAACCCTCGTGCCTCTGGCATGGGGGTTTATTGTTGGTATCGAAAAGAACCTTTCCGCTTTTCGTGAGGTGGACTGAAAGACGAAAAGGAGAGAGGAACATGGAAAGACAGAACAACGTTAGAAAATTAGTTACAGTAGGGGTGTTAAGCAGTATTTCGTTTATTTTAATGATGCTTGATTTCCCATTGCCGGGAATACCACCGTATTTGAAAATTGATTTTAGTGAAGTGCCAGCTTTAATTGCAGCCATCGTTTTTGGGCCAGCAGCAGGAATTACTGTTGAGGCAATCAAAAATATTTTACATTATTTCTTTATGAGTAGTGCAGTGGGTGTACCTGTAGGGCAAGCAGCTAATTTTATCGCGGGATTATTGTTCATTTTACCCGTTTCATATATATACCGAAAATATAACTCAAAAACTGGTTTAACATTTGGATTAATTGTAGGAACGATTGTAATGACGTTAATGATGGCGGTTTTAAATATGTTTATTATTTTACCAGCATATACAATGTTTTTAGGTTACCCTGCTATGTCCAATTTAGAAACAATGAAATTAATTGCTGTCGCATTCATGCCGTTTAACTTGATCAAAGGAGGAGTTATAACGATCGTATTTTTACTTCTTTTCACAAGGATGCGTACTTGGTTAGAACAACAGCAAAGAGCATTGCATAATGCATAAGTAAAAAGAGGCTGGGACATAACTAGCCTCAAAAAATGTAAAAGGTGAATTTGAGCGAGCTCAAATTCACCTTTTCCTATTTAGAGTGGTAGTGCCCTCTATTACCTTATTTGTTGGCAGTGAGTTTTCTTAGATTCACTGCCATTAACGCGAGGCCAATTTCGTTTTCTACCTTCGATTTTCCACGTACAGAAAATCGAGAGAAGCACAAATT
>NZ_JBPXRQ010000085.1:0-3155 GCF_051842895.1 Cytobacillus sp. Hm23 | reverse complement strand
AATCTATCTTGTGTTTATTAAATCTTATAATATCCCTAGACACTATATGGTATCATTAATTTAATTTTCAACTTCAAAGAGGTGATTATTATAAAACTTAAAACTGCATTACTAACTCTGGGTGTATTACTCTGTTTGAGTCTTGGTTATTTAGTTACTTATATTAATTCAGTTTATCTACACATTGATTTCAATTTAGGTTTAATAGTCGTAGCATTAATTTTCCTACCATTAATCATCACTAGAGATTTTGCGTTCATGGATAAGAAAATCAATGTGAAAACGGGTTATTTTTTCATAATCTTAGGTATACTTCAATTTCTATTAACAATGATCTTCATTGATATTTTTTTTCATTAAACTAAACTATCATTATGGTTACAAGTCAAATAAAATAATTATTATGTAAATTGATGAAATGCATTATTAATGACTTAACACATTCCATCAAGGATTCACACATATTTTAGAGTCCACCCTCTCTTATATCTGAAACATCGCACAATGAAGCTACTTCTCTTTGTCCTTGTTGATTTGTACCAACTAGCAATGTCCCTACTAATGAATCTACAATCACAACCCTACTCTCACCGTTATTAAAGAGTATAGTAACTTGTTGACCAGGTGGAAAAAGCGTTAATACATTAGCTTGCCAATCTCTAGTACAACAATCACATGTTGTGACCTCTGTTACAATTTCCTTTACCTCTTCTTTAACTAAAGATTTACAACCACAAGGTGATGTGGATACCTTATAATTTGCCATTTGTTCACCTCCTAATAATTAGTACTTTATATTATGTTTATGTATCATTTGACGTATGGGGTAGTGTGTATATATCTGATAGGCACATATACATTTTTCATTTACTAGGTAAACGAACAAAAGAAACAAAGTTATATTGCATAAAATATATTCCACAAGTTGATACTTTATAGTTTGCCATTTGTCACCTCCCGAAAATTTCGTTAGGTGACATTTTTGCTATTTAGTTTAGTAGTTTTATCGAACTATCCACCACAAGTTGTCGTGTGTTCAAAATAGTTATCAAAATCGTTCCAATCAGCCTCGGTAAGATTATTCATTTCAAACTCTTTACCACAATGAGGACACTCGGCAATATCACCAAGACCAAACTCCTGAATAGACAATTTTATTTCCTCCTATTCTCCACAATGCTTATCACGATGCATCAAAGTGCATTTTAAAGGTCTTACCACAGCCATCTCCAAATTCATCATCACAAGTTATTTCATAAGTTTTACCGCATTCGTCCTTATCTTCTTCTGACCATTCATCACCACAATACGGACATTTTATTTGTGTTGCTAAGACTGACACCTCAGTATCGTTGTAAGTTCTATATATTTCTTTCATTTGAATACCTCCTATTACACTTAATGCTTAGTGAGTCGATTAGTTTCATAATCAAATGAGCAGAATAACTTGCTTCTAGTTTTCATACTCATAATATAAATAAAACAAAAAATGAAAGTTGGTGTATTATGGGAATTGCTTATGTAACGGACGGTGAATCACCAAATGTATCAGTTATTGATACTAAGTCCCACTCTGTTGTTGCTACTGTATCTGTTGGCAGTGGATTTGATACGCCAACTGATATAGCTATTACTCCCGATGGTAAGCTTGCTTATGTGACTGTTTCTACAACACAAATTGGTTTCCTGTCAGTCATCGATACCAAGACTCACTCTGTTATTTCCACAGTGTCCTTAGGATTTTCTCCAACTAGTGTTGTAAGATTCACTCCTAATGGAAAACTTGCCTATGCTTTGAATGGTGGTTCAAATACTGTATCAGTTATTGATACAAAGACCCACTCTGTTATTGCTACATTATCTGTAGAGGATAATCCCTCTGATGTCGCTTTTACTCCTGATGGAAAACTCGCTTATATTGTGAACACACGCTTTTTTTCTAGTCCTGGTACCATATCTGTCGTTGATACTAAAACCCACAATATTATCACTTCTGTTCCAGTAGGCGATAGACCAAATACTGTTGTTTTCACTCCTGATGGAAAACTTGCTTATGTACCGAACACACAGAGTAGTACCGTATCAGTAATTGATACTAAAGTTCACTCTGTTATTGCTAATGTAACCTCAAGGTTAGATCCAGTTAATTCCACCTTTACTCCTGATGGGAAAATTGCTTATGTCATAAACAATCAAACTGCCTCGGTATCAATCATTGATGTCACAACCCACTCTGTAATCGCTACAACAACTGTAAAATCTTCACCAATTATTGTGGCTATTACTCCCGATGGGAAACTTGCATATGTTTTGAATACTCCTGAACTGGACCCTGGTAGTGTATCAGTTATTGACACTAAAACTCACACTGTTGTTGCCACTGTGAACTTGGGTGTCGGACCAAGTGACATCGCCTTCTCTGATGATGGAAAACTTGCTTATATCACAGTTGGTGGTCCTGAGCAATCCTTTGGGAACGTATCTGTCATTGACACTAAAACTCACACCATCATTGCTACCGTCAACGCAGGAATGAACCCAAACAAGATAGCGATTTCTCTAAGTTAAAAGTGTAAATCACCAATAGTCCATTACCTTCGTCTTGTTGCTGCAAAAATTAAATACACATTCAGCAACGCATCATAAACCTACTACGAGACAAAATTACTACTCTTGAGTTTCCTTAATTTTTTCGAAAATGTTCCCTATCACTCTCAAATTTTTAATAAATCGTTGAGGAACGTTAAAAGATTGTCCTGAATAAAAAATTTCCCATTTCTCCTCAAGGTAATCTTTACCTGAATCATCAAAAAATACTTTCTCCAGATTCCTCGTTTCAAATAGAATAATATCTGCCTCATAAATTTCTTTTCCGTTTATGTCCTTCAAGCCTGTCTACCCCCCCCTTAATTTTGCGAAACACAATAATTCAAGAGTTTCCTAAAACTCATATCCAGTATCATAATAATCACATTCATTACATTCCACTTGATACACATATCCTTCGCTTGTTTCTTCCAAAATACAGTAAACAACATCTGATGTATCACATTTCTTACATCGCATCATAAGCCCTCCTATTGTTCGGTTTTTATAACTATTTTGCAGCTGACCATCCACTAAATTGTTCGGATTTAAAGATGTTTTTCAGCTGT
>NZ_JBPXRQ010000084.1:0-3535 GCF_051842895.1 Cytobacillus sp. Hm23 | reverse complement strand
TTACTTCTAAATCTAAAGGCAATACTAGTTGATTCATGATATAATTTTTAAACATAAGGACCCTTCTTTCGGATGAAATTTGGTGTGGTAACTTTATTTTATCAGAAGTGGTCCTTATTGTAATTCAAAAATAAACAAAGCCGGTGAAATTTTACTCGTCGTAAAATTTCACCGGCTTTTTCATATCAGAGTTGGGTTTTGTCCCAGCCTCTGAATATATTTTGCTCAAGTTAATAGCCCGTAGTATGTGTTCAAGTACTGTTATAATCTATAGTCATTTTGTTATTTCTGTTCATATTTTATATCATAAAGCATTTGCATCACTTTTAAGAAATCTTCCTCGCTAAATTCTTTTGCTTTACGTAATATGAGCTTTGATTTTTCAGTGCCAACTTCTTTTATAAGGTGCTCAATTTCTTCGTCAAACCCAGAATTTATTTGATAAATTTGTTCTAACAGTTCTGGTGCTGGGATATCTAGTACAGTTGATATTTTTAGTATTGTTTGGGTGTCAGGGAGTTGTGCACCAGATTCATATTTCTCAATCGTACCAGTACCGACACGAATCTTCATTGCCAATTCCCGTTGGCTTAGCTTCTTTTGCATTCTGTACATTTTGATGTTTGATCCGAGTGTACCCAATTTAGCTCCCTCCTAGCACATTCATTTCTTATAAATATTTTACCATGATTGAAAGTAAAAAAATCACTATAAATATGAATATTTAGTGATTAAATGTAGGTGTGATTTTTAACGAGTGTAAAGGCTTCAATTAGGTAAATCCAAAACATATTAGTTATAGATGAAGAATACGACTAAAATGGTTTTCTTTGTTATGCTCATATTTTTAGTCCAATTTGCAAATTATAAAAAAATAGATAGAAAATTTGCTTTGAGGTAACTTATTGTTTATGATATAATGTTTAATTGCGTATAAACGAAATAAGAATATCGGTTTAGGAGTGTTTTCATGTCTGAAAAATTTGCAATTGGAAGTGTTGTTGTAGGTAAAGTTACAGGTGTTCAACCTTATGGTGCGTTTGTTGCCTTAGACGAAAATACACAAGGGTTAGTTCATATCTCTGAAATTACTCACGGGTATGTAAAAGATATTAATGACCATGTGAAGGTTGGAGACGAAGTTAATGTTAAAGTTCTATCCATTGATGAGGCAGCAGGTAAAATAGGGTTATCTATCCGTGCGACGCAAGAGGCACCTGTTGAAACTGAAAAACCTAAAAAGCCTAAAAAACGTCAAATACAAATGCCAGTAACGGAAATGGATGAACAACAAGGCTTTAATACTTTAAAAGAGAAACTTGAGGAATGGATTGAACAGTCTAAGCGCGAAGATTTAATAAAAAAATAAACTCCGCATAAGTAAACTTGAGTATTTGTGAATCTTGTGGGAGCTCTATCCATTCGATTGAAAGATCCCCTCGTTATTAATGTGGGGATCTTTAGTCATAAAAACAGCTAAGGTCATATCAAAAAATCGCCTACCTTTCAAGGCGATTTTTTTGATTTAACATAAGTTTCATGTTATAAGCTGTATCATCTAGTCGTTCTAGGTTCGGTACTTGTTCCAAATTCCTCAGAAGGCTTGAATAATATCCCTAAATTAATGAGGCCTGCAATTCCAACGATACCAAAAATAATTCTTGAAAGAGCGGAAGCTTGCCCATTAAAGATTGCTCCAACTAAGTCGAATTGAAAAAATCCAATTAGCCCCCAATTAATAGCCCCAATAATAGTAAAAACAAGTGCGATTCGTTGCATAGTACCCATAATATATTGCCTCCTTTTTATCTTAATTAATATATATTTTGGCGTATATAAGGAAAAATATTCATGATCTTTAAATTTTTTTATTTGACTGTTTGCAAATGCGTTGTAAATATAGATGTCGTTGGCATCTTTCCTTTTTTCTCTATACGATGATACCGTATGCCTTACTTTGCTGTTCTAATTTAATAATATAAGCAGCAAAGTATACGAGAAGGGTCTTAAATTAATAACAATGGCAGCAAAGTTTATGAATAAGGCATTCTTAAAAGATAAGTATAATTGTAGGGATCATTTCACTATTTTAGAGTGAAAATCTTTCACTATACTTTCTCGAAACGGTCGGATGATTAGCCTTGTCATGGACTGAGCAGGGAGCTTGCGATTTTGTATTCCTTAAATCATAATGTTAGTGAAAGGAAGGATGTTATGAATAATTTCACGTTTTTTAATCCAACAAAACTAATTTTTGGTAAAGATCAATTAGAACAATTGAAAACAGAAATACCTCAATATGGAAAAAAAGTACTTCTTGTTTATGGTGGGGGAAGTATTAAGCGCAACGGTATTTATGAAAAAGTTACAGCAATTTTCTCAGAGATTGGTGCTGAGTTTGTTGAATTAGCAGGGGTTGAACCGAATCCACGTGTATCAACAGTAAGAAAAGGTGTGGAGATTTGTAAGAATGAAGGTATTGAATTCATATTAGCTGTAGGTGGTGGCAGTGTAATTGATTGTTCAAAGGCTATTGCAGCAGGTGCGAAATATGATGGAGATGTATGGGATTTTATGAGCAGAAAAGCAGTACCTGAAGCTGCTTTACCATTAGGGACTGTGTTAACACTTGCAGCAACTGGATCAGAAATGAACGCAGGTTCTGTAATAACAAATTGGGAAACTCAAGAAAAGTATGGCTGGGGAAGTCCTTTAGTATTCCCTAAATTCTCCATTCTTGATCCGACCAATACATTTTCAGTGCCAAGAGATCAAACAATTTATGGTATGGTAGATATGATGAGTCATGTATTTGAGCAATATTTTCATAACGTTTCAAATACACCTTTGCAAGATCAAATGTGTGAAGCAGTACTAAAAACTGTCATCGAAACAGCTCCGAAACTGCTTGACGACTTAGAGAGCTACGAGCATAGAGAAACGATATTATACAATGGTACGATTGCCTTAAATGGTATGTTAAGCATGGGTTATCGTGGAGATTGGGCAACTCATAATATTGAGCACGCTGTATCAGCTGTATACGATATTCCACATGCAGGTGGTTTAGCAATTTTATTTCCAAACTGGATGAGGCATGTCCTTGATGAAAATGTAGGTAGATTTAAACAATTAGCGATTAGAGTATTTGAAGTAAATCCAGAAGGTAAGAATGATCGTGAAATTGCATTGGAAGGCATTGATAAACTAAGTGCATTCTGGTCAAGTATTGGCGCACCTTCACGACTTGCGGATTATGACATTGATGACTCGAATCTTGAAGTAATGGCTGAAAAAACTGTTGTTTATGGTGATTTTGGTAATTTTAAAAAGCTAAACAAAGAGGATGTATTAAGCATTTTAAAAATGTCACTATAATATATTAGTTAAAAAATCAATGAATAGAATAAATAAGTTTGAGGCTGGGACATAACTAGCCTCAAAAAGTGAAAAAGGTGAATTTGAGCGAGCTCAAATTCGCCTTTTTCTATTTAGAGTGGTAGTGCCTCTATTATCCTATTTGTTGGCAGTGAGT
>NZ_JBPXRQ010000083.1:0-3892 GCF_051842895.1 Cytobacillus sp. Hm23 | reverse complement strand
TTTTTACTCATAGTTTTCTCCAATCCGAAGTATTTCTCTAGTTGTGTTTCTCCATTATACAAAAATGTACCCTATAGGGAGACTTTTTTTAAGTGTCTACTCTATAGGGTACATTTTATGCTTTGCAGGGCTGTTTTTTCGTGGAGTTGATATCATGCTGTTATTCTATATTATGCAATTGTTATTTTTTGTATGCGTTACTTTATACGATCAATAAGAACAGCATTCAGAAATATAGCTTCATCAGCAGTAATTTCTTTATTCTTAGCTTTCTGTTGCCACTTATCGCTTGTCAAAATTCCCTTTTGATATGCAGTTCCGTAAATCTTGGCCAACTCTTCATATTGCCAATCTTGTAATTTCATATCTTTATCCTCCTGGATTAATTCTGCTTCAACAGCTTTTAGAAAGTCCTTCCAACGACCTTCAGATAAAAGTCGATGAGGGCAGTATTTATTGGACCAGTCTTGATGTTTCTTAACTCGCTCTATGCCCCAATTACGTTCTTTCAACAGTTGAGCAACAAACTTTACAGCTAATGCTTCAGCTTTCTTGTATCGATCTCCACCACTTTTTGAATAACAAATTTCAATACCAATTGATGACCGGTTTCCTGGTCCGTTACCATCCCCACAATGCCAAGCATTACGATCAGTAGGAATACCTTGTATAACTTCTTTATCATCAACCGCATAATGGTACGACACTTCATTATTGTTATCAATCATGTACGTTATTTCATTTTCGGCTGAAGCATCATTGTACGTGTTGTGGACAGTGATGTACTCTGCATTCATTGAATAAGGGCATTTTATTCTGTATTTATTTGATGGAACTATTCTTTGTCTGACATTAATCATTTTTCATCTTCTCCTTATCTCATTTTATGCAGTAGCATCTTACATGCTTGTACGATTTATCTATCACCTTTTTTTAGTGATAATTTTGGATTGATCAAACAACCCTGCAGCAGACAGACCGATCATTAAACCAAACATGATTTTTTCTTGAAGTGTTGGAACATCTACATAAAAAAGACCTGCTAAAATCCCTAATGAAAGAGATATCACAGGTAAAAATTTCACAGGAATAAAATCAACTTCCTTAACAAACTCCGTTAACGCTACTACTACGGCAATTACAATCACAATTTCAAACATATTAATTGTCCTCCTTTATCATATCGATTCGTTTATGTGCTTGCTTACTAGATTCTTCAACCCTTGTAACACGTTCACTAAGCGCAGTGATTTGCTTTTCATTGGCTTTTAAGTCAATCTTTATATCGTCTACACCTCTTCTTATATATCCTAACTCTGCCTTTACTTCTGCACTTTCTTGACCATCACTTTTGATTACCTTGTTTTTGTTTAAGGTATATCCTAAATAGGCAATAACTGCCGCAAAAACTGAAAGTAATAACCCTAATTCAACTGTCATAAGTTCACCTCTCAAATTTCAATATAAAAAGCCCTTGTGACAGGGCTTTTTTTTTGATATTCACCTCAATGGGTATTGTGTTTACTATCGTTTTATCTCTGCATCAATCTGCCACAACTCTTGTTTAAGCTTAGTTATTAAAGTTGGTTGAGCATTTCCAAATGTTGCTTCTAACTGAAAGCCTCCAGTTTCATATACTTCTGTAACTTCTGTGATCCTTGCGTCCACTGTTACGCCCCAATCTTTATTCTGAATAGTCACAATGTCGCCAAGATTTCTTGTGCTGTCGTTTCAATCACTTTTACTCGCTCAACAAATTTAATCAAACGTTTATAATTTCGCTCTTCCCTTAAGTCCATATCCTTCAACTCAGCTTGACTTTTACCCGCGCTACCAGTAGGCATAACTGAATCAATCCCATACTTTGCAACTCCTTTATATCTGATATGAGAGTAAGCTACACCTCTACCATAAAGGGTTTCGTACAGCCTATGGATTTCTTTATTCATCCAATGATAGTCTTTTAGCATGTTTTCAATTTCTTTCTCTGTCATGTCTTAACCCCCTAACTATAGAAAGTCACTATAAACGTTCTCTGACCTTGTTTGGATTCACCAAACCTTTAATTAAATTCCCATCAGATTTAACCTTTTCCACTGCACATTCTTGATGAGCAAAGCAAAGAAAATCTCCCTGTTGAAATGCAAGTCCTTCACTATCTTTTTCACAGTAATAACACTTCATATAGGCCTCCTAATCTCCTCCATCTATCTTGTGTTTACTAAACCTTGGCTTAACTACTAACAATTCCGAAGATAATTTTAAATTCATTCCGATTCTTTTTCATCTTTTTGAATCCCTGTTTAGTGTCAAGAATTAATACTGTCTTCTTCACCCAGATACGGATGTATGCAGATTGGAATTTTATAGGTCGAACTATTCCTTTTTCCTCATACTCCGTACCATCACTTAATTCAGTTTCTGTTCTAATTACCCACTTGTTACCTATTCCAAACTCAATATATTTCAAAAGAAACTCTCCTTACCATGTGTTTACTAAAAACAGTTCAAATTCCACAGGGTATTGACACACTACAATCAAAATAAGTACACATATAATAATTCGACATGATTTCTCTTCGACTACCATCTATTAATTTATTTTAGATGGTATTTTTTCTTCTAACCTTACTAAAAATCCACAAGTTCATTAAGCCAACAGCTTATACAACATTACCTAATCAAACATTTAATATTATAACTAACCTTAAGAGGAGAGATTTTCGTGTCAAATAAAATATATAAAAGAAGCCTTTGCGCGTGTTCACCAAAAAAATCAGACTGTATACTTACTACAAAAACATTTCGAATCCTACCCCTATTCAAATACTCGAAGTTGGAACAGCAACGCCTTACCCTTCAACAATAAATGTCTTTGGATTCGAGACCAGTGATAAAATTGTAAAAGTAATAGTTACTTTAAGAAATTTAAGTTATGACTTTTTAGATGACGTTGACATCTTGTTAGTTGCTCCTAATGGAAAAAACGCTGCTATAATGGCTGATGTTGGAAACGGTAATTCAGTAAACGATATAACACTTTCCCTTGACGACATGGGGCCACTTATTCTTCCTAGAGAATCCGCGCCTATTTCTGGAACTTTTCAACCAGCGAACTATCGTGGTGAATTCGCTATTCTGCCACCCCCTGCACCAATTAATCAATCGGGTGGTTCAATGTTAAGTGCCTTTAATTTTATAAATCCTAATGGCCGATGGAGTCTTTTTGTTGCTGACACTGATGGTGGGGATTCTGGTAGTATTTCTGGTGGATGGGAATTCAGCATTCCTACTAGTAATTGCACTCCATAGATTTCAATCTCTAAAACTTACTACCCTTATTTAGGGTATATTTTTTTGTAAAACACAACTATCATTGTGGTTACTTAACAAAAATTTTAGGTGTCCTTTTGTTATAATAGACAATGTATTTATCTTTCTATTACATAAATTCAATGAATAGGAGTGAGCTTTTAAGTGTTTGTATTTTCACCATGGATGGTACTATATAACTTATTTTTTCTCGGAATTGGCATAACTATTTTATATTGGGTGATTAAACTAGCTGTTAAGAATGCTATCAATGAATCAAAAATCAATAAATAGAATACATGTATTATTTTTACACCTTCAATTTTTTGGAGGTTTTTTTATGAAACATTATTGCTATTTAGTTCACCAAGTATGCTATGAGGGTTATCGCCCTCTTTTTTACGTTAATTTTGTATTATCTGTTTTTCTAAACTATGATATGCTCCTCTTAAGGTAGACAGTGGACTGTCAACACCTAACTAGACAATTTTCTTAAGGTGTTTATTTTTGTACTCAATAGGACTTGCATAACCTAGTGTGCTATGAATACGAATATGGTTAAACCAATGCACGTAGTCAT
>NZ_JBPXRQ010000082.1:0-5275 GCF_051842895.1 Cytobacillus sp. Hm23 | reverse complement strand
ACAATAAATACAGATATCAATGGAATTTAAAGAGGATGACCCCTGTTCAATACAGAGATCACCTTCTTAATGTAGCCTAGGCTTTTTTTAAAACTGTCCTTTACAAAGGGTACACTTTAGCATGTGGGGCTGTTATATTATTTGTACGTTTATAATGTCCTCAAATTTAATTTTGTGAACTTCCTCAAATTTATCAATTAACAAATTTTCCTCTGTCCACACAATTGGTGGTAAAAAATCATAATTTATAATCGGATGGGAATTTCCAACTTCATTGCCTTTACTCTTATGAGTGGGGATTTTTTATTTTGCGTTTATCATCATATAGTACATTAATGAAAAGATAATTTCGTCTAAGGGCGTTATAGCAACACTAAGAGTATGTAAACCCTCCCTGATTGTTAATGAAAGGAGGAGACATCAGAGAGGGGCGAGTGAAAGTGATGGTGTACTTTATTTTATGCAAGTATTTTAGTTAAGCTTGTATTAATCGATAGGTCAAATAAATCATTTTTATGCAATTCAATAATCATTTTGTTTCATTATAATAAAAATTGATCTTGATCAATTATTTGTGTGTTGGGACTGCCCAGTATAGAAATGAATTCTCTATTTCCAATTGATATTCCTATATCCCCACCCTGTTCTATTAATACTATCATCATACACATACAACATACCATAGTCATTACATAAAAATAAGTGTCCATATGGCTTTTCTCTCCTAATAAGTAATTATTATATATTATGTATTATATTAATGACCTTGATATACTTCTTGGACTAGCATCCATACAGCTTGCCCTTTTTCCGTTATTTAGAGAAATTATCCTTAATACATGAATTATTCGACTGAATTTCTATTATGGTTAGTAATCATAGTTTCTCATGACCGACATCAACAAAATACTAACTAGTAATCTCACACAATTTCACATTTAAGACACATAGATATACACAAGAAATACACATGAAGTACATAGCAGATTGGTTTAATAAACATGTGCAAGAAAACAACGCACAGAAAACTAATTCGAAGGAGTGTTTAAATTATGAAATTATTATCATTAGCATTAACAAGTGGAATCTTAGGATCTGGAGTATTTGCAGGAACTGCAAATTTCGAAAATCCAGAAAGAGTTGAAGGGGAAAAACCAGAATCAAATGTAGAAGTGGAAGGCACAGGAACAGTTGAAGTAATTGAAAATCCAGACTCAGGTGCATGGTTTTATACAGAATCAGGTGTAGAGATAAAAAAACCAGCAACAGAGAATAGTGAAGGATTTACTATTGAAATTGATGAAGAAACTGGAAAAATAATTAGTTCAAGTTTGTCTGATGAAGAACTAGTTAATTTTTTAGAGGAAAGCGAAAAGATTGATTCTGATGTCTTAAAAATAGAAACAGGCCTTTAATATCAAAAAAGCCGATTTCCAAAGAGAAGTCGGCTTTTTGCTTGTGGACACAATGCACATTGTGTTCATCTAATTACATAAGCAAGTTCTCCTTTAGGAGTAAAAACGATATCACTTGGTGTACCTTCAATTAGAACAGTAGCGATAACAGAATGAGTCTTGACATCGATGACAGAAATAGTCCCAGGGCTAACACTTGTTACATAAGCAAGTTTTCCATCTGGTGTGAAAGAGAAATTGGTTGGACTTCCTTCAACCTGAACGGTAGCAATCACGCTATGAGTTTTTACATCTATAGCAGATACATTACGATTAGGATCACCATTTACAGCATAAGCGAGTTTTCCATTGTCAGTGAAAGATAAGGCTTGCGGGGTTTCACCACTTTCTATAGTCGCAATAACTTGGTGTGTTTTCACATCTATGACTGAAATAGTTTCCCCAAAAGGGGTAGTACCTATATTAGTAACATAAGCAATTTTCCCATCAGGGGTGAATACGATATTTCCTGAAATGGTATCAACCTGAACCGTAGCGATTACGCTATGAGTTTTTACATCTATGACGGATGTAAGCCCTGAACTATTAATTATATAAGCGACCTTTCCGTCAGGTGTAAAGGCTAAGTTTCTTAGTGTCCCCCCAACCTGAACGGTTGCAATCACTCGATGAGTTTTTACATCTATGACAGATACTGTTCCGTCACCATTAACCACATAAGCGAGTCTTCCATCGTGGGTAAAGGCAATTGCATTGGGATTATTTCCTACAGTTACTGTACTGATTATACTATGAGTTTTCACATCTATGACGAATACAGCCCCTAGAGCAGAGCCATTTGTCACATATGCTATTTTCCCATCAGGTGTAAAGTTCAACTGAGAGAATGTCATAGTATTAACAGGTAAAGTATCTACAAAAGTATGAGTTTTCACATCAATGACTGCTATCGTCAAGCGAAATCACCTCTTTTCGATACTCGTTATAATAAAAATATGATAAAATGGATTGTTTAATTCGCTAATTAATAAAAAAAAGTGATATTGAGGTTACAACTTTATCTACCTTTGGAGGCATAGTCGTGATTATCAAAAAGAAAACAGTTGGATTAATTTTCATATTCTTTTTAATCCTAATAACAATTGTTAGACTATTTATTTCAGACATGCTAGGTTATAATGCCTCTTTTAGAATTTCAAACATATATCGGATAACAATGCCAACTACGTTACTGCTTCAAACGTTGCAAGTTTAATGTTATTAGTTACTGGGTATGTTTTAATCCTTTTAAGATCAAAAACAAGTAATAATATAGAATAAGAATTTATTTAGAAACATATTAGAAACTATGTTTAGCTCCGGTTTTTCTGTATTGAAAAATTGGAGCTTTTACATTTTAATTAGGAACAGTTTTAAATAAGTTATTTGTAAAGGAAATAATAATGTAATAGAGAATGTTTAAATTAGAACTTTTTGTAAAAGGAGGATTTCAAATGTATCGTAGATTAAATGATTTTTTAATATCCTGGGAATTCGAGGCTAAAGCAACAAGCAACATTCTAAAAAATCTCAATGATGAATCATTAAATTTTGAGGTTGCTCCACAGCATTGGACTTTAGGACGTATAGCCTGGCATACTGTTACTTCTATTAAGGTTATTAGTTCGCAGGGAGATTTAAATTTTGAAGCTCCTAGTGAAGATTGGTCCGTCCCTTCTTCTGTTGATACTATAGTTGAGAATTATGATCAATCTTCTAATGCATTTGTTGAGGCTTTGAAGGCTCAATGGACAGATGATAGTCTCTTGGATCAAATTGATTTCTTTGGTCAAAAAATGCCTAAGGGGTCTCTTTTATTATTTTTGAATCAGCATCAGACGCATCACCGAGGACAAATTACTATTCTTATGAGGCAAGCAGGGCTAAGTGTTCCAGGTATTTACGGCCCTTCTAAAGAAGAATGGGCGCTTATGGGGATGGATGCACCAAAATAATAGTAGTTTACTAAACACAATGATTAGTGAGTCGATTAGTTCCAGTACTTCAGAAATGAAAAATTGGAATTTTTTTATTTTACATAATAAGGAATCTATTTTGCAGTATATCGCAGCTTAACCACTTCTTCTATATGTAAACGTAAAAGCAATCTCTTAAGACTACTTGTGTCATAAGTGAAAAATATATCACTTCATTTTTTTCTAAAGAATTTCTTCAGAATTTCTTTAGAATTATATACTAAGAATATTAAGAAATGAATATTACACTTTATTTATAGCTAACGCAATGTTGGTGAAGAGACAAAATAGTTTTAATAGGATATGGTTACTATATTTTTGAAAGGAGAACAAGCAAATCATTTAAGGCTACCAAACATGTTAGAAAGAGAGATTTATAGAAAAACAGCTAACATCTCTAACGAAAACTTATTCAAAAGTAGAGTTATATAAGTAAATCCTTATCACAAACTTTTCATTGTTTTAAATGAATGGTATTAATAATTTCAACTAGAAAGGAAGAAAACAAATGAAAAACACTAAGAAATTTATTGCAACAGCTTCACTTTCAGCATTACTACTAGGGGGAGGAGCTACTGCGTACCAATCGTATGTATCTGCTGCTACGCCTTCGTATGAATTTTCACAAGCACAAGATTCATACGTTAAAGTAGAGACTTATGAAGATTTCGATAATGTTCAATATAAAGATTTTAAATTCCGTAATTTTGATAAATTTATACAATCAGTAGAATTTACAAAAGTTGATGTTGATACAGAGGTCTTTAATAAATATGCGGGCGCTAGTATGGAATATATGTTGCATGAAATTGAGAACCCAGAACTTGATAGTGCATTCATTGAGGCTGCAAAAAAACATTACTCTACAGTTGATATGGATCCGTGGACAATTTTATATATGGATGTAAAAAATCAAAACATAGATACAACTGGGAAAACATTTGGCCAAGTGGAGGAAGAACTCTACGGTGGTATGGAAATTTCAGGGTATGTTGGAAAATCTGAGAAAGAAATTGCCGCAGGTTTGAGTAAAGACTTTGGATTTGTAGATTTAGAAGGGAAAACTAAGGATGAACTAGTAGATGTATATTCTTATGCGATTAGAAACTATTTCGGAATTGAAACAACAGGCAAAACATTTGAGGAATTCAAAGAAGAGTTTCTTAAATATAATGCATCAGAGCGACTAAAAGAAGAAACAAAGGATTTACCATACGACTCAAATTGGTTAATAGAAAAGGAAGATTGGTGGATTATTTCTAATGGGTAACTACATTGCCCACACTAATCTATTATAACGTTTATAAAGCACCCTTTCTGGGTGCTTTGTTATTTTGACAAGTATCGCTATAATGTCCTAAGATTATTATCTATTCTTTTAGAATGTTATGTAAGTAATTTATTAATCTTGTATTAATGTGATAGGTCAAACTTAATTATATGAAACACAATGATTACGTTAATGAAAAGGTAATTTTGTCTAAGGGCGTTTGAGCAACACTAATAACCACAATGATTAATGAGTCGATTAGTTCCAGTTCTTAAGATATGGAAAATTGGAAATATACATATGGTACTCACCAAACTATCTAAAATTACGTATACAAAATATTACAATTGCATAATATAAAATACAGCAAGATATTCACTCCATGAAAAAACAGCCCCGCAAAGTAAAATGTACCCTATAGAGTAGACACTTAAAAAAAGTCTCCCTATAGGGTATATTTTTGTATAATGGAGAAACACAACTAGAGAAATACTTCGGATTGGAGAAAACTATGAGTAAAAAGATTTTTTCGGAGAAAGAGATCAAACTTTTATCTTCTAACATTTATGTTAAAT
>NZ_JBPXRQ010000081.1:0-6071 GCF_051842895.1 Cytobacillus sp. Hm23 | reverse complement strand
TTACTATAATCATAAAAGGATAAAAGGTAAATTAAATGGCATGAGCCCAGTACAATACCGAACTCATGCCAAAGTTGCATAAATTTAATAACGTGTCTAACTTTTTGGGGTCACTTCATTTTAGATTATCGTCATATTGCTGAAGACTCGAATTATAATTATCTTAAAAGAGAATAAAAATAGTCTTCAAGAAAAGCCCCCGTTTGCTGGATGCTAGAATGGAAAACAACTCATAAAAATTTAGAAAGATGAACGATTTCTTTAATAACAGAATCAACTTCCTTGTTATCTTTAATTATAAATAAATGATCTGCTTCTCCCTCTTCTGGATCCACAACACCTTCTAATCGTGATTCAACTTGTTGTCTCAAGAGCACTTCCTTAAAATTTGAATAAGGTCCTCTGAATATATTTGTCCTTCGTTGACTATGAATAACACGGTCATAGAGAATTTCATCTGGAATATCAAAATGAACCAATATTCGTACAAACTCATCTCTATCATATATTTCCTCAAGCAAATACTTTCTCCCTTTTCTAGTTCGATTTGCACTACACGAAATAATATGAAAGTCCGTGTGTTCTTTGGCATAATTAACAATTAACGTTGAGATAGAATGCTTTAGAATGTTAGGCCCTTGTTTTGGTTGTAGCTTCTCGTAATATGTATTTATAAATTCAGCATGGTTATCTTGGTCCATTACAAAAGAGTTATTTAACTTTTTCTCTAAGGCTTTTGCAAATGTAGTTTTTCCACTATGGGTTTTACCTACTGTGATAATAACTAATCTTTTCATAATTCCCCTTACGTTCTTTGCTTTTTATTAGGCTCTTTTCTTCTCCATAAATACTTTTAGCTTCCCTTCCCTAATGTATAGATCCCAACTGTCGGGGTGAACTTCCCCACATATAACATCAGGATTAAATTCATTTAATAATTCTTCTATTAGAGATAACAGTAAATGATATTTCTCTTGCCATTCTTCTTCATGTGTTATTCCTAAAACTCCTACAGTAGTCATCAATTTAGCCTTCATAAACTAGTTTTCCTTTGTAAGCACTCTCACTTCGTTACTATAATCTATTCTTCAATTACAGACAACATATCCTTTATAATGATCCCTGAATACACATTATTTCAAATATTAAATATTTTAACAACTTCTTATTCCACAATTTATCCTAAAAAGAAAAAAACGCCTATCTAGATTGCAGATTTGCGCCTTTTGCTAAATAGTATTTTCATGTTGTCATTCCATTAGTAGCTAAACCTCTATTAATACTAATCATCTCATGTTATTATGTTAAATAAAATTGTAAGTTAATGTGTTTTACAAGGAACTGTCATCCCATCCAACTACTCCTACATTTATAAATACTCTTTATTAATTTCCCTTGATCGTTTTGCAGCTGTTTTGACTGCTTGCTTAATTGCCTTGCCCCCGCCAAATTTTTGTAACGCATCTAACCCCGCTTGTGTTGTTCCATTTGGAGATGTTACATTTTCTCTTAATTTTGATGGAGATTCGTCTCGTTCCATAATCATTTTGGAAGCACCTAGCATTGTTTGAACACTAATTTTTCGTGCTGTTTCTTCTTCTATACCCCCGTCAACTGCTGCTCGTTCAATTTGTTCTATTAAATAGTAAAAATAAGCTGGACCACTGCCGGCAATTCCAGTAAATAGATCCATTTTCTCTTCCTCAATTAAGTAAACTTCACCAAAGCACTCTAATATTTGCTTTACTATCATTACTTTGTCCATTTCAACATTAGATCCAGTAGACACCCCTGTTGCCGATTCTCTTACCATACTAGAAGTATTTGGCATTACTCTTATTACTTGCTGTCCTTCATTTAATCGTTCCTCTATAAAAGCTGTTGTGATACCTGCCATTACTGATAAAATAACTTGATTCGGTTTTATTTTATTCTTTAAAAATGTTAGAGCTGATTCCGCATCTTTTGGCTTCATAGCTAAAACAATAAAATCTATTTCAGAAAAATTGATATCATCCTTTGTATCTCCACGAATCCCGTATCTATCCTCAAGTGTGCGTAGTCTTTCCATATTACTTTGATTACTTACAATGATATGGTTATTTGGAATCTTCTTTGTATAAATCAGCCCTGATATCATAGCTTCCGCCATTGAACCAGCACCTAAAAATGCAACCTTTTCGTTTTGTAACATCTACTCTTACCACTCCAGTTTTTATTAAAAATGTTTATTTTAGGTCTCTTTCAAAAGATACAGTTAATAGTCTACAGAACTACTTAAGTTTGAGAAAACGCCATTTACACGCCTAACTAGCAACCTCATTGAATTGAATACGATCATTAATACTCATATGAGCGATTCTTACAATTGCTAGCAAATGCTTCAACATCCTACCAAACATATATTGTAAACGCTCTATATAACCTATATGCCATATCAATGTTTTAAATTTCTATATAAACTAAGGTTCTTTTCGTAAACTTTGTTGCTATATAGATAAAAACGTCGTTTTACTCAACAGTCATCGTTTTATAAAAGTAACGATGCTCCGAAACTTAGTTGTATACGAGTTTATTTTTTTGTATAAAAACTGTCTAAACTAAAAAGCAGACCTTCAAAATTTAAAGTCTACCAATGATGTTTCTTTTTATTTAACAATTCAAAAGAATTTACGGAATGAAAAAGCCATCCCTATATGGAACGGCTACTTTTATAAAACCATTAAAGAGCTCTGTTATGGTTAATGCAAATTTAAACCTGTACATTTAATAAAGCTCACTCCTTTATATAGTTTATATTTCACCAGCCATTTTCAAAATAGCTTCAATAATTGCATCAGGTTGGTCAAACATCATATTGTGACCGCTATTCGGAACTAAAATAAGCTCACTATTATTTGATAAATCGGTTTGTTGTTTTTGAGCATCTTTCCATTGCTGATCAATAATATTCGCCTCTTCTTCTGAAAATCCTAATCCGATTGTACCTAATATCATTTCTCTATCTATATCACTTGGTGTAATAATTAGTAGAGGCTTATCATCTAGGTGTTGAGTATCCTTCAATAGCTTCTCTAATGATCTTAATTGTTTGAATTCTTCATCGGTTATTTTGAAAAAATCAGAGTCGTATTGAACATTGACCTGCTTTTCTGCTGAAAGGTAATAGGGAATTGCATCGCCAAGCATTGCCTCCCCAAATAAGCGTATAATTCCAAATTGAGATAATATACGATATACTGTTTGATCTTGTGACTCAAAATACACATCATTAAATGTTGTAGCTTTTTCTGTAAAATATTCATTTCGTGCATCAACAAGAATTAAGCCTGAAACCTTTTCAGGATATTTATCTGCAAAGAGACGAGAATAAATCCCTCCAAGTGAATGACCCACTAATATTACTGGGGTATCAATATTAGAATATTCAATAATTTCACTTAAATCATCTATCGTCGTATCGATATTGTATCCATTAGGATGTGGCTCACTCCACCCAAGCCCTGCTCGGTCATAAGTAATTACTTCAGAATGTTTTGATAGCTCTTTCTGGACGTATGACCAATCATAGGACCATGAACCAGCTCCTGCTTCAATAACAATAGATGGTAGATTCGTTTTTTTCCCTTGAATATTCACATGTATTTCTCTATCTCCTACATCAACCATTTCTCCATCTGGATGAAAGTTGTTTTTAACATTTTTGTAACTCGTATATTCATACAAAAAACCTGCTACCAATGTAAGTAGAATGATAGTAATTAAAGTTATTCCTATTAATTTTAACTTTCTAAATGTTTTAGTAGCATTCCTATATTTAATTTCCAAATTTATTACATCTCCCTTAACTAAGCTACTATTTTATAGCTTATTATGGCTTTTATTTCATAACTTTTCTGAACCACTATTTGTTTCACTATCCGTTAAAAAAAGCTCCTATGTACAGTTGCAAAAATACTAATAAGTAATTGTCGCCTTGTTACACTCTTCTTTCGATGGCTAATACTTATTTCTTCGAACAGAATCGTAAAGTTTCAAATCACCATTTTAAGAAATAATCGTTCCTACCCTTTCTTTTAGTAAGGCTCTTTTCGTAAACTTTGTTGCTATTATTATCAATTAAATACAAAAAAAGTGGTTATTATATTGTAAGTCATCGTTGTACTGAAGAAAAGATGCCACGAACTCTAGTTGTGTACTGTTCTATTTCTTAATACGAGAAACAACAATCAATGCAAAAACAGCCTTTAGTAATTTGCTATCCACCTTTTCACCTCTTTTATATTATTGTTAATAATTATCTATTCTAGAATCTTCCATATATCCCTGCATTAATAGTTATCATACTTCGCAATGTAATTTGGGAGTATTTTGCCCTTCTGCTTTGTTATCCAATGATGCAGCTACATACTATGGGTAGGATAAGCAAAAGTGGCTATAAAGCGTTAATAAAATTACAATATTAAAAAGCCCAATCTCTCAGTATTAAAAATGAGAAAATGGACTTTTTTCGTTACTAAAGAAAAAGTTTAGTTATTTCTGGTTGACGTATTAATATGTATTATTTTTATGGAAGTTGCAATAAGAACATTACTAATTCCACTTTATCAAGAATGCATTTTCTATATAGAATTGATATAGCGATAGCAAATTTTTAAAAAATAACTGACCCTAACAATTAGATTGTTATTTGCCACCTATCTAGTAACAATATAGTTATACAGTGCGCAAACAATAATGTATCGTGTAGAAAACAAATCCATATTTTGAAGGTAGGTCACTCTGGTATCTTTCTTGTAGATGTCTCTAATTTAAAACTTATATCCTTCAAATACTTTTAATCCCTCTTCATTTAATATTTTCTCTACCACTACTGGTTTTTGAGGACTTTTATCAAATACTTCTTTGCATGATATCATAATGTTACTACCTGCTATTTTTGCTAATTGATCATGAGATACACTGTATACTATTTTTCCGAGATTCGACCAAACCATAGCTCCTGAGCACATTACACAAGGTTCACAACTGGTATAAAGACTATATTGACTTAGATCAAAAATATTATGTTCAGAACAAAATTTTCTAATAAGTCCAATTTCAGCATGGTGAGTAGGATCACACAAAGTATTAATTTTGTTTTCCCCAATCATTACTACAGCATCACCTTTTACTAATATAGCTCCAAAAGGTTCATTTCCTGCCGTTCTAGCTTGAAAAGCGATATCCAGTGCTTGTTTCATAAAATATTCATCATTTTTCGTCATTTTATTAAACCTCCATCTAAATGTTGAGAACTACTTATTTTCTATTATGGTTTCCAACGTCAATTATTACTTAAGATTTATTAAAAGATTATGTAAAGTAGCTAAGGGTTGGCTCTAAGATTAGAATTATATAGTTCTTAAAGTTCTTTATCTTATCACAAATTTCACTCACATGACTTCCTGATGTAGGGTTTGTGTAATATGATGGCTTTTATTAAATACCCATACATCATAAATATCATTATTAACATCCTAGGTCCTATCCAAAAAAAAGCTTTTCATTAAGGGCCATTTCGTAAAAAGCGCAATGTTAGTTCATTCCTTCCATTTTGCTAAAACTCAATTTTCAATCCATTTAGTTACGGTAAAAGAAATTTCTTTGGTATTTGGGTCGTGCTCTAAATATCCTCCATAACGTCAAACTAATAGACCATAATCAAACGTTCTACTAAAAAACCAAATATCGTAATAATTTATTCTTTCTCATAGAACTCTAAGGTTCTTCATTATCCAGTTTTCATCCTCAATAAATATTGGGCTATTATCTATACCTAAATATAAGTATGCTTCATTGGAAACAGTGTATTACTTCTTATCCCCATATGTATCACTAAAATGAAAAAGAGGCTTACTTTTTTTCATTTTAGCACTATATAGATGAAGTCTGTCATTAATTCTTTTAAGCTGGACTGTCAACACCTAACTAGACAATTTTCTTAAGGTGTTTATTTTTGTACTCAATAGGACTTGCATAACCTAGTGTGCTATGAATACGAATATGGTTAAACCAATGCACGTAGTCAT
>NZ_JBPXRQ010000080.1:0-6269 GCF_051842895.1 Cytobacillus sp. Hm23 | reverse complement strand
TAATTAGTCTTAACTTGGCATTAGAGTCACCGAAGGTGGCTTAATAGCTTGTTTTGTACTCTATTTAAGATAAGGGATGCTCCATCAAATTGTGTAACAATTAGTTGGATAGGTTCACAGGTCACTATCTTAAAGCTATGAAAATAGATGGAGGATATTTGAGCAAAAAACGAATGTTTATTACAACCTATTGTCATCGAACATCGGAGACAACGTCTTTAAAAGTAAGAAAAATACGTAGGTTTTTTAGCATTGTTTCCTTCTATTACAGCGACATTGGCTCAAACTATCATCTAGTTGCTCAAAAATCCTTTTCAAAAAAAATTATGAAAGTGGGAAAAGTATGACTAAAAACAAATCAAATATTAAATGAGAACTGATAAGTAAAACCATGTTCCTTTTCCAAACATATAAGCTACCCCATATTATACCTCCAATTAAAGCAGCAAGAACTAAAACAATATTACCTGCATAAATATGTGCAGATGCGTATAGAATAGCCCCTACAAATATGGCTTGTTCTGACTTAATTAAATATGAAAGACGTTGTTGAATCAATCCACGCCAAAAAAGTTCTTCTCCAGGGATAATAACGCAAAACAAAACAATATAATGCCACCAAAGGGTTGGATTTACTGTTTCGTAAAGAGCTTGAATTTGATCAATGAATGGTAATTGTAAAATTATTATAACTACCTTTCCAACTACAAATATTAAGTACAATGCTACCCCTGAGCAGCAACCTATTATTAAACTCCTTATCCAACTTCCTTCAAAGTACATTCTTTCTATATTTAGTGATATGTATGATAATACGAACAACGATATTGGAAGTGCGTACCAAAATAATGATAGAAAATGAAAGGCTATAAATAATAATAAGTGTGCTAGAAGGATGATGTATAATAATTTTCGATCTTTAATATCGGTACCCTCACTTTCTAAAGAATGGTGTTTACACAATGGTTAGAAAAACAAAGTCTCCTGAATAATCAATTATTATGATCAATCTGACAGTATTATATAAAGAATTTTCCCATTGATTATTGTATTTCATACTCATTAATAACGATATAAACAGCTAGAATTATGATGTTATTTCTTCTCTAAGACGTTGAATCTCTGACTTAATTTAGTTTAGTAACAAAGAATAAAATTTACTTACATTGACATCATAACAAAGGACAAGTATTCATAGGAGGTTTTTTATGACACAGTCAAAAGGACAACAAGAAAGACAATGGTCTGTTAGGAAGCAATCTCAAAATCCTCACGGCAAAGTAAAATCGTATGAAGAACTAGTGAATGAAGCTACAACAAGTAAAAATAACAATGGAAAACAGTAAGTAAATTTTATACACGCACTCACATGTTAGTGCGTGTTTTTATCATTAATTTAATGCCCTCACTTCAAGCTGAAACTATGTGAAGCGAGTGAAGGTTAATTAGAGCATGAATGACCGTTGTCCCCAATCTAGGAAAAAACAAAATATGTAATTCCCGGTCTAACCCTTTTACATCGTCTCGATTTCTCACAATATGACTCTTCATGTAACATGCGTCGATAATTCAGCTTCGGTCTTACTGTTTATTATAGAACGGTCATTTCTATATTAAAATAGGAACTATACAAATTACAAACTATCACAATTGTTTAATTATGGAGTTTTTATATAATAAATTTTTTTCAGGGTGATGAATTGAATAATTATCTCTTATGTCAACCAGTTGTTAATAATTAGGAGGGAAAAAGAGATGAGGTTTGTGTAGCATGTCCTATACAACTTATGTATATGATAAATATTGATTTGATCATACTAATCACATATAAGGAGGGATATATGATGGAGAGCAATGTAGTCATTAAAGAATTAAATGCATTATTGAAAGGAAGATATATGGGTATACATGCATATGAAAGTTATATGCAAATTGTAAAAGATGATGATTTGAAAAAGGATCTACAAAAAATACAACAAAATCACAAAGAACATGCAAATTTATTAGCTGAAAGGATTCAAAACTTAGGAGGTGAGCCTGCAGATAATCCCGGGATAGTGGGTAATATGAAAGAGCTTATTAGTGAAATAAAAGGTTTTCCTGATACAAAAGAAGGAATTATTCAAGGGCTTATTGATGGAGAAAATACATATTCAATTAAAATGTCAGAGGATATCGTAAGAGGAGATTTAGATGATGAAAGCTTAAGAATAGTTGAGAAAATCATTGATGAAGATAGGAGTCATGTTCAGCAATTAAAGAATATTCTTCATTAATAAATATAAATAGTATTATCCTATGATTAATTGTTTGAAAATTCTTGAATAGTACCTAATGATATGGTACTATTTTTTTGAACAATCGTTCAAATGTATGTTTATTTTATTATGGAGTGATTATTTGGATAAGAAAAACTTGCCAAAAGAAGATGCTAAGTCGAAAATTATCTCACATGCAACTTCAATATTTTCTCAAAAAGGCTATGCAGCTACTTCTATAAGCGATATATCCAAAGCTACTGGTTTAAGCAAAAGCCATATTTATTATTACTTTGAAAATAAGGAGATGCTATTTGTATTTTTAGCTAAAAAATCAATGACTGAATGGAGGGAGAAATGGCAGCACACTTTAATTTCATTTGAAAATGCAACTGAGAAACTGTATGGAATAGCGAAACATGTGTTATATAATTTTGAAACCCCATTGCTTCAAGCAGGAAGAGAAATGGCTACTAATGGTCAAGTTGATCCTAATACTGTTCAAAACTTATATACAGACCTTGCTGCTGTTCCCTTTGAAACTTATCTTGAAATATTTCAAGAAGGTCTTGAGGGTGGAGAATTTTCTATAAAAAACATCCAAGAAACAACAATGTTATTTAGCTCCTGGATGGGCGGTTTATGTGCATCAATTGGTATTCTTGAATTTGAAACTTTAGAAGGACTTTTTATTGAAGCCGTGACTATATTTTTGGAATCTATTAAATCTTAACAACATCGATATTTTTTTTAACCGAAATTGAACGATCGTTCAAAAAGTATACATGTGAAATCATCATTCCTTCTTTGTTCATTCTTGTAGTCAATTGGATGCATGGAAGAATAATGAGGTTGGGCTCGGGTTATTAGCTGACGTAAACTTAAATTTACCGAAATGGTGTTTACAAAACATTTTAAAGGAGGGGCAACTAATGCGTATTGCTTTAATAGGAGATAGTTTAACTGAAGGAAGACCAGGTATTTCTTTTTCATCAATTCTACAAAAGAGAAATAAAGATATCTTAATAGATAACTATGGAAAAGCAGGGGATACGGTAATCAGCTTAAACAAACGTTTAGCAAATACAACTTTTCCGTACGAATACGATTTAACGTTCTTGTGGATAGGAATCAATGATGTATATTCACAATTATTAGGTGTCAAACCACAGCCTTTTGCAAAAAATCATCAAGAATTTAAGCAATACTATCATCAGATTCTTCGTATCTTGTCTGAATCATCAACTAAGATTGTCACTGTCACACCATCAGTTATAGGGGAGGAATTGGACAATGATTCTAACAAAACATTGGAGCAACTATCTTCTTTGATTCATACGATCTCTAAACAATACGATAATGTAGCATGTTTAGATTTACATTCCTACCTCAAAAATGAACTCGATGGCCTTAATACTTCAAATTATATATCAACTAGTGCTATTAGAATTTTATTTGATGTTCTCCTTTATAAAAAAGCTGTTCGAATTGATCATATTTCATCAAAAAGGGGGTTATACCTAACTCTCGATGGCGTTCACTTAAATTCTGTAGGAGCTACATTTGTAGCTGAGCAATATGAGAAAATGGTCTACACGTCAATACAAAATGGTAAACAAAATGCTGATGTTATTAATTAATAGTATTATTAATTGTTGTTCCTTTCAATGGGTGTATATATTAGAAATCCTGTTATGAAAAACGAATTAGATTGCAGATTGGTTTTGTAAGAAAGCCAATTTTTTACAACGTTTATAGTAATAATAAAAAATGGTTTCTCATGTAGATCTGTTTTTCAGCAAGCTATAAATCTCATTAAATAGGAGGGTTTTACATGATGAGTGGTAGAAAGGTAGCAATTGTAACTGGTGGTGCATCAGGAATAGGTAAGGCAATTTGCAATGAATTAGCCTCAAGGAACGTGTTTGTAGTCATAACAGATATTAATGAGACAAACGGAAAGCGTACTGAAGATGAGCTAAACAAAGACGGTGTAAATGCTAAATTTATATGTCTAGATGTAACAAATGAGAAAATGGTAAGGAGCGTTTATTCAGAAATATATAGTAAGTACAACAGGATAGATTATATTTTTAATAATGCGGGTTTTGCGATGTATGGTGAATTATATGATATGTCCATTGAACATTGGGAAGAAATCATGGATGTAAATGTGTGGGGGGTTATTTATGGGACTCAATTTGGTTATCAATTAATGAAGGAACAAGGCTGGGGTTATATGGTTAATACTGCATCTGCTGCTGGACTGGGTCCATCTCCGTTAAGTGCAGCATATGCTACAACAAAACATGCAGTAATTGGTTTGACTACATCTCTTCACTATGAGGCCGAAAATTACGGTATTAACGTAAGCACATTATGTCCTACATTCGTTCGAACATCAGCATTTGACCATGCAAAAGCAATTAAAATGAACAAACTAATGATGACTAATCAACTTGAAAAACAAAAAATGATGTCTCCAGAGAAACTAGCAACAATAGCTATTGACGGTGTGCACAAAAATAAACCGATTATTTGTCCACTTCCAATGCGAAGAACGATAAATATTATGTTTTCGTTGTTCCCGTTTGCTCATAGATTGTTAATGAGATTAGTATGTAAAGTTGGACGAGAAGCGAAGGTCACTACATAATTAGTTTTTGTTCTTCCTCATTCATTAGCTCAATATTAATTATCAACATCTTATCCATTGACAGGCACATGCCTAGTTTTTTTTTCGTATGATACATATATGAAAATGAAGGAAGGATGATTGTATGTATTATTACACTCCACAGTACCCGAATCAACAAGCTCTTGTCCACCCTCAACAACGACATTTAAATACACAAGTAAATAATCGATCTGATCAAGAAGTCATTACACAGCAAGTTGTTGAAGCTTTAAATGAAGCTGTAATAGGTGAAGCAACAGCAATTGATTTTTATGAAAGACTATTAAAGGCTGCACCGAATGATCAACATAAGAAAGATCTTTCACATGCTTTAGAAGATGAACGAGAGCACCTAAAAATATTTTCAGACTTATACACCGTTTTAACTGGTAATGAGCCTAAATACAAAATAGATAAGGTCGTTTTTAGAACATACCGTGAAGGGTTAAAGCTTGCTTATGAAGATGAACTAAAAGCTTATGAATCATACCGTAATAGCTATTTGTTAACAAAAGATTTAAGAATTCGTGATACATTCTTTCGAGCATTCACAGATGAAATCGAACACGCAATCCGCTTCGGTTTTCTGTTGTCAAAAAGCAGAGGATGACCAGAGAGTAGATTTTAGAGTTCAATTGAAACAGTGAATGAAGTGGATTCAAATGACTTTATTCACTTTTTTTGCTTTGCTATTAAGTAAATTTCTTCTTTGTTTAATGATGGTGATGTACTGTTCGAAGACATGCTAGAAGAACATTTAGATTTACTCCATTTAACCTACTTTTTTATCAGTAAGCTATTGTACAGAGAAGTTCTAGAATAATTGTTGTAAACACAATAAACCCTACAGATGGGTTATAGAATACCCCCTGTAGGGCTTATGTCTACAAATATTAGGACACGCTTTGACGTCCTGGCTTTCTAATTTTAGATATACAAGTTATGCCACTCAAAACTCTTTTCTTTTATAAATTTGAACAAAAAAATAGCGACGCATTCCCCTTCAAAATCTATTTGATTTAGTGGGGGGTAGTCGCTAAGGTCTTCATTCACCTTGTTCTTCAATGTATTTTTTTATTATGTCAATGGTAGCTCCTCCTGTAGTTAAAACCATATAACTACGGTTCCAAAAAAAGGTTTCCAATAGTATTTCGAAAGTTCCTTTTGGAACTCTTTTCTTATATATCTTGATGTTACAGTTTTATAGCTATTTACCGTATTAGCCAAGTTTATTTGTGGTGGAGCATCAAATAAAATATGAATGTGGTCCTCTTCTCCGTTCATTTCAATAATCTCGCAATTCCATTTTTCAAACAAGGACTCGGTAATTTCTT
>NZ_JBPXRQ010000079.1:0-7350 GCF_051842895.1 Cytobacillus sp. Hm23 | reverse complement strand
AAATTCTTATAAGAGCTCTACTCCTCAACATGTCGCAGAAAATGTGTTAAATCGCGAATTCTCGGCAGAAAAACCGAATGAAAAATGGGTAACGGACGTAACGGAATTTAAATATGGAGTATCAAAGAAAGCTTATTTAAGTGCTATTCTCGATCTATAAGATGGCTCAATTATTAGTTATGTTTTAGGGAATTCGAATAATAACCTTCTTGTGTTTAATACTCTTGACCGAGCGATAAACCAACTGAACGGGGATTATCCACTAATACATAGTGATCGAGGATTTCAGTACACATCTAAAGGGTTTAAACGAAAAATAGATGCCGCTAAGATGACACAAAGTATGTCGCGAGTAGGTCGATGTATTGATAATGGACCGATGGAATCTTTTTGGGGAGCACTGAAATGTGAGAAGTATCATTTAAATAAATATGAGAACTTTGAAGAATTATCTCAAGCCATAGAAGACTATATACATTTTTATAATTACGATAGGTACCAAAAACGATTAAATGGCCTTAGCCCTATGGAATATAGAGCTAAAGCCGCTTAAGTGACTTTTTATTATTTCCGCTGTCTACTAGACAGGGGGCAGTTCATATCATCTTTTTTGATAATCTATTAAATTCAAGTTAAATTACTAATAGTATCATTTTAACATATTAATGAAATATCTTATATGAATTAAATGACAATAAAATGCAAGTTTTATCGTAAATATATCTTATCCGCTTTTAGATTTTCTCCATTTCTTTCAATAAAAATAGGCCAGCAACGCGTGCTGTCCTATACCAATTATAAAAAAATTATTATATTATTCCGTTTGCATATAAGCCAGTAAATATAGATAGTATGTTAAATATAACTCCTACTACTCCCATCCAATATAGTGACTCTTTATCTTTATTAAAACCTGATACTCCCCAAATAGAAATAATAAAACCAACAATAGGTATTAAAATTATCCAATTAAGAAAAATTGACACTATTCCAAACAAGAAGCCACCTATGCAACTCTTGTTTCCACGCTTATCGTTTACTGTATCTCCAATTTCTATAGATGGGGTTTTATTAGGAGAAATATTTCTGTTTTCATTTAACACTGTTCTAATGATTTTATTTGGTTGTTGTATTTCAGTAGACACAGTTGCATTACGGTATTTTTCTTGTTTATTAAAATGGCTATATGTAAAAAAACCAAGAATAAGAGTAGTTAAAATACTTATTCCATATTTCAAATAAATTGCTTCATAACTTACTGTTGAAGTTTCATTTGTCTGCTTATCTGGTAGATTATTAAGACCGAAATAATTGCTACTTTTTTTATTATCACCAAAATAATCATCTAAATCTATTTTGTTTTCATTTGTTACAGTAGTAGTTGTTATGCTTGTTATGGGACTAGCCGTAAACATTAAAAACAATTGAAAAGCTACTAATAATCCAGTTATTAATAAGGTTACGTCTTTCTTTTTCATTTGATTTTTTTCTCCTTCTCAAGTGTGTTTAAGCAAAAAATTAACTTTACCAATTATATCAAAATACTAGTAATATTACCATTTGGTTTTATGTTTTCATAATTAATAATTCGTAATAAAACAGAAATTTTATCCTAAAATCTAATTAACCTATTATATATGCATATTTCTCAATCTAGTAGGTGAGACAAATGAAGAAAACGAGGAGATTTACACAAACTGGAGAAATAGAAGGCTTCAAATTATACGAGCTAGATAATTATGATGAGATTTGGATTGTTAAGGGATCTCTATATCGAATAGATAGGAAAGGTGAAATGCACCTAATCAGTCAGAGGTAGGTAGTATATCTGGTGATAAAACACATGTTTAACATACTTATATATGGTCAATAATTAATATGATGATTTTTCATAAGTTTTTCCCCTTCTTTTTTGCCCTAGATTATTTTAACCTAGGGCTTTTTCTTCTTTATTCTGTCTAAAATACATTAAAACAGATATTAATTAAAGCAATAAGGCATTCATTGATCTACTATTTACAAATGCTCCAGCCACACCGCCTTGAGTCTCAACGACAGAAGCCATTAGTACAAGATCTCCTGATACGCAAGGGACAGAAACAGTGAAGTTTGGATTTGTGTTATGCTCTACACTAAATTCAGCTGGCTGTTGTACTCCACTTACAGTGTCCAATAACAAAGGAGAAGCTGATGAATAATTTACTTCAGCTGATTCAGCCATCACTTGATAAGCTATTTCATATTTGTATGGTAAAACATCTTGTTCTACATTATTTTCCAAACCAACTACAAAGAAATTCGACTGAAAGAATCCATCAAGTTTCATCTGGCTTCCATATAAATGTTTTGGTATTCTCAATCTTAGTAACTCTACTCTAGATCCGTCTATTGGTAATGATAAGGGCTGATCCTCTTGAGTAGCGAGAAATTCTGTAGAATGGTTTTTGGTCATTTTCTCACCTCCTTTGTCCTTCCAAAAGTACAATTTTCCAATTAGAATATTGTTTCTCAATGAAAATTGTCTCAGAATATAGTATTCATAAAAATATATAATGCTTGGATTAACTTATTAGATAATAAATGAAAGTACAATCTCAGATAATAAACTATTTATACCTTATATTTTTTGTTAAGATAAAAAAGATGGATTCAATTTGAGGTGATACTATGACAGAAAACACAGAGATAGACTTAAATAAAGTGTACGACTACAAAGAATTTCCAGACAAATCTAGTGGTCGCTGCGACAACTGTGACTCTACTAGTTTTACAAGTTCTGCAAAGGATTATGTTTTCATACGTGAATGTAATAATTGTGGAATGAAGAAGAGTATATAGAGGCTGGGACATAAGTTGAAAACTTACTGATTTTTATACAATACGCAAAAATAAAACCGCATGAAATCAAGGTTTTTAAATTGGATTTCGTGCGGTTTCTTCATTTTAACTGGGTTTTGTCCCAGCCTTTTTTTATTATAAAGAGATATAGATAATTTCTAAATATCTTTTCAACTATAAGATCAACTTATCCTTCTACTTTTTTTATTATTCTTAAAAACCACTAGCATTTTCATACCTAGCATTAAATTCCTGTAGGAATTGATTAGCAATTGCTTCATCATGAATAATTAGCATATTTTCATCATTAACGTTATTACCGTTCTCACTCCAGTTAGTAGATCCAATATTTACAGTCGGATCACTTGTTGAGTTAGCATCAATCAACATAGTCTTACTATGAAGTTTTCTAGATTCATTATCTTTATAAACTGGTGCGGGGTTTGCCCAGAGTGCTTTTTATTTTATTGAAAATTTAGAGTTATAAAATCTACCTGGGCTAATACCTTTAATGTGGGTTCTTTAAAGTATTTGTTTAAAGCATATTTTAGTTTTTAAAAACCAGTATTGGGATTTTTGTAGCTTACTTACACTACTTCTATTTCTACGGAGTATAGGTTGTGTGCAATGAGCATATATGAAGGCAATTATCTTGCAAACATGCGCCATATAATTGAAATACAATTTTTAATGTGAACACTAATAGACAAGAATCATCTCGAAACAACTACAAAATAGCATATAGAAAAGAAAGTCCCTATTCTATAAAAAAATGAATAAGGGCTTTCTTTTTTTACTATAACTAATTTACAGGAAATTGAAAGTTTTGAGCTTGATCCAAAACATCATTCCACGAGTTTTGAATGACATCTAACTGTGCATTTCCTAGAAAGGAAAGACTCATATAATCTTCAATATTCTCCAAAAATTTATCGACTCCACTTATAGTATCATCAATACGTATATCAATGTCTTGTAAACTATAGTTTAAATGCTCTATTCCGGTAATTCCATATTCAATAACAGGAATATAAAAATTCAAACTCGTTACAACTTTCTCTTCATTATATCTTTCTGCTTCAGCTGCATCCGTTTTAAATTGGTTGATATCTGTACTCAATCTATCTCTAAAAATAGAAATCATGTCCAAACTAATTTCAGGATAGCTAATATTTTGAAGTTGTTCTTTTAATGTGTTTAACCCTTGGGTAGCTTTTTCGCTATTATTACTAGAAATTGACTCCCGGATTCCTTTAATAGATTCATTGAATTGTTTGTCAAAATCTATAATATTATCAAGATTCTCAGATATTTCTGGTTTTATATTAGTAGTATAGTATTCTGCATTTACCTGTGCAGCTTCCATATGAATTTTTAGATCAGGTATATTTTTACTACTTAATGGTGTATAGGTTGTATCAAAAACGCTAAGATAGCTAACAGTATGATATTTATACTCTGTTTCAAAAACAACCTTATTATCATCAGTAATAACACGGGCTTTTACACGGTACTCTACTGCAGGTTCTGCTTTTTGTCCCCATGCTACCGCATCAGTTACGTTATCAGGAGTTCCAAAATCATGAACTTCAGAATCCCAATCTCCATTTTGATTTTTCTTTTCTACTACTACTTGAAGTTTTTGACCTGAAAGTGATGCCACTCTCGGTACAAATGACGCATAAAGTACTCTTGTGATATCAGTAGATGAGTTAATATTATCATGTACGTAGCTATTCCAAGCAAAAACCGTATCATAATAATTTGCATCTATAGTCTCTACTGAATGTATGCCAATAGGAATGGATGTTTGGTATTCTTTATATGCTGTTTCATATGTTATATTCCCATCGCTATCTTTGACGATAAACTTCAATCTATATTGAGAATCCCAATCGGACAGGTTTTCCCATATAGTTTTTCCAGTTACATCATAGTCTTGATAAGCCCATGTGCCATCTGTATTTTTCTTCTCCTGTCTAAGTGTCACTGAAGCGTTACTATTTATTTTGAAGTCAACTGTTATTTTATTATTAATTGAAGGTGAAGAGACACTAACGATTTCAACAGGAGCATTGTTATATGACCAACCCAATCCAGTATAGCCATGGTCATTCTTTTCTCCCTTTAAAGCTGATATGGCTAAGCTATCTGTAATAAACTCTACCTCTGGCTGTCTTCCTCTAATCCCAAGTAGATTATTTCCATTTCTATCAAATGATTTATCCCATGTTATAGAGCCATCAACATTTAAATTCCCTGTATGTTGAGTGATATCTTTTTCAGGAAACTCTTCAGAATCATATATATTCACTGCTTGTATTATTACTTTTCCTTGGTTATTAACTGTAATAGTTGGATGTTGACCAGGATATCCAGGAACAGCTGTTGTATTTTCAAGAACTATACCATTATCCGAGTGAGTGTACGTCTTGACTTCAAGTATGTTCTCAGAAACACCTTGATAAGCTGTTCTATAAGAGTCGGCTATAACAATTTTCCCATCATTAGTTATAGCTGTATCATGACCATAATAACTCATACCCGCTCCATCACGCACCCACTTGCGATCCCATATTCCAGTTGTATAATTTCCAAAAGTAAGGGTTTTATTCTCTTTATCCCAATGTGCCATTTTAATAAAATAGTTTCCAGCAGTGATAACAACATCCCCGTTATCATTACTATCAAGTCCTACCTGGGCACTATCATCTATAGAGTATCCATAGTAGACATCAAGAGGCTTCACATCTCCCATGTAACTCCAATCAATATAAGGAGTAGTTTCAGTAGGATAATGAAGCTTTCCTATATTATAAAATAATTGAGTATCATCAGGATTTTTATTTTTTCTATGCACTTCTAAAACTGTATTATCATCAAGAAAAGTAACATTCTGACGGTCACCGACTACATAAAGGCCATCGTTATTATCATACACCTTGTATCTCTTTTTACTTTCCCACTTAACCTCTCCTTGAGAATATTTCCCAAGTCTATAGTATAGCTTCTGATCACCGTTTAAATCGAAAGACATCTCTACGATCTCTCCACGACTATTTACAGCTAAGTTAGGGTCATTGATAGAATCATCAGTCTGAGTTACTGTAGCTAAACCCCAAAAATCAGTAACACCTTCTGCATGAACTGTACTCACCCCCCCTAGCACAGTCGCACTACTCACAAATACTCCCATCATCATAACTGTACTAACAATTAGTTTTTTGACTTGGAGCTTTTTCATGATAACTCCTCCTAGTAATGTATAATAAATGTTTATATATTTAAGGATTAAGCCTTCCTTGCTTATGCTTTTCATAAAAAAGAAATAAGTTTCAATTTTGTAATTGCCTTGAGTATGTAACATTCACATACTCACAAATTTATGGGAAGTTAATTTTACAAGCTTACTAACAATATTAGTACATGATAGTGTAGGATATAAAACTAGTTTATCTAAAAATGTACCAAATAAATTTTTGTTCTAAGTAAATTTCCTGTTAACCAGTTAACTACTATATATACTACTAAACTATATATATTAATTACATCTACAAAATTGCTGTTATGGGGCTATTCAAGCAAATTAATCGACAAATTCCAGCAGTATTCCGCATCTTTCGTAAAGTATAATCAATATATTTATTGCAGGTTTTTTAGAGACTTATCAGACAGCCCTTTTATCAAATATCAAAAACATTTATTATTCAGCGGTCTAGCCTTTAAATGAAAAAGACACTAACCTTTATTACAAGTTAGCGCCAGATCGTATAATGAGGTCAACCAGTACCTAGGTGGCTCATTTTTAATAGATATTATTTTTAATGTGGTCGAGGTATCCTTAACTACATTCTCGAGCCATTTTGTTTAATAACAATTGTAGATTGAATACTTGACAAAAACTATGTGACTCATTAATCAATAAGTTTATTAGTAGTAAGCATATTTAAGTGGTGAATAATCACACTTTAGCTTGTAAAAGCACCTTTCTTTTGGCAGAAAGGCGCCAAATCATTATCAATTAATATATTACAAATCATTAGAAGTTTTTAGAAACTTTACTTCTTTATGTTTAGTTCCATTTTTGTGTAAAATAGTAGTTTTTGCTCCTTTAAGATAAGTATCAAAAAATGCTAATGTATGTCCATTTATTATTCTATGAATTTTTTTGGGTTTAATTTTTCCAGTAAATCTAACCATAGAAAATATTGGACTCCATAGTGGAACGTCAGTAAAATCAAAGTGTTCTGCGCTACTGATTTCAAGTACAATCCCTTCTCCACGAGGAATATCTTTCGTTCTTTTTTCACGATCATTTACTATTTTGTCTGCTTTTTTCTTTTCTACTCCCATAGCTATTAGATTTTTTCTCAAGTTCAAGTAGTTTTTTCCTATTGCCCTCATGTACATAAATGGTTGTTCTACGCCAATTTCATGTGCATTTCCCAAGGGGTATCCGTCCATATTTATTCCAGCCTTAATTCGATCATCTAATGCAAGTGTATTTGCAAC
>NZ_JBPXRQ010000078.1:0-7378 GCF_051842895.1 Cytobacillus sp. Hm23 | reverse complement strand
CTCTTAACCGTAGGAACTACGGGGATAGCCTAATCAATTAGAAGCCGTTAGGTTTCCGTACTTAGGAATCCCCCACTTCAATCATGACCGTAAGGTCTGATAAGTGGTGGGTAGTTCAACTAAAGAGGACATAATATCCATGCTAGATGAAGAGGGTGGAATACTAGGTGTTATAGTTAAAACGATTGAAGATGAAAGTTATAAACTTACTGGCTTAGGTAATTTAACAGAAGTTTCTAAGATAGATTAGTAAAATTATAACCAGGTTTGAATCTTATCTTAACTTTGGTTAAAGTGTGGTACGGAGTTGAAATATGTTGATTATTTTAGATCTTCATAAGATAAATCTGTTGAAATTTATTATTTTAAGTAAGAGATGATACACACTTTTAGCATATTAATAAATCAACGAAATAGTTGCATATTAACTAGTTTTGTTCTAAAATCTAACTAACGTTAGTTAGATTTTTTTCTTAGTTTATATAGACTTACGTTTTGGAATTGATATAAGTATAGTTATATGGGAAACACTAACTATCCTAGAGGTGCTTAAAGATGTTAATAAGGAGGATATACTTCATGGCATGGTTATATCTTATTCTCGGTGGTATATCAGAGGTAGGTTGGGCGTTTGGTTTGAAGTTTTCGGAAGGATTTACAAATATCCCTTTCGTTATACCGACGGTTTTACTTATGATTTTTAGCTTTTGGGCTTTCTCAAAGTCACTTAAATATTTGCCTGTATCAACAGCATATGCTGTGTTTACAGGCATTGGAGCGTTTGGTACATCCATCGTTGGGATACTGTTTTTACACGACGCAGTTAGTGTATTAAAAATCATTTTATTACTAACCTTAATTAGCTGTATCATAGGTTTAAAATTAATACCAGAACAAACAAAAGGAGAAGGTGCATAATATGAGTTGGATTCTACTAGTACTCGCGGGATTCATGGAAATAGGAGGAGTAACTTTTCTAAAGTTGTCTGAAGGGTTTTCCAAGCTAAAACCTTCATTGTTCTTTGTCTTATTCATGGGTTCAAGTTTTATATTCCTTTCAATGTCTCTGAAAGAAATTCCTATTAGTATTGGCTATGGTATATGGACAGGAATAGGTGCAGCTGGAAGTGTTTTAATTGGTATGTTTGCTTTTAATGAGCCTAAAGATTACAGAAAGCTTGCACTGGTTAGTGGTATCATCATAAGTATTATAGGGCTAAAACTAGTATCTTAATCATGGGGTGATCAATTGAGTAAGGGAGAAGAGACAAAATATAAAATACTACATCAAGCATTAATTTTGTTTTCCACAAAGGGTTATGAAGAGACATCTTTAAAGGATATAGCGACTAGTATTCATATTAAAGCGCCTTCCATTTATGCATATTTTTCTGGTAAAGAGGAATTATTTAAAAGTGTAATTGAATATGTTATGTCAGAGTATATCAATTTTATTAAAGAGCAAGAGGTAGTTACAGCGAAATTTTCTACGAAAGATAGGCTGTATTATTTGTTACATGAACTAAATGAATATTTTAATAATAACAGCTTAGGTCTTTTTATAAAAAGGTATGGTATTGTTCCGCCAGATAAGTTTAAAGAACTACTTAACCAAAAATATAATGAATCCGAAATGGAAATAAGGAAACTACTATACACTATACTAAAAAATGATTCAGACAACAGTCAATTTATTGATGATGAGACGATTGTAAACTCTTTTCTTTGTATTTTAGATGGGATGCTCTTTTACTTAGCAAACCTTTCTTATGAAGAGTATGAAAAAAGACTCAATGATACTTGGGATGTTTTTTGGAGAGGTATATTTAAATATTGATTTTTTAGATGTTCTCATATGGTTTGTGCTTCTCGTACTTAGAATTTACTACGTACATGTAGCATCTTTGTGCTATAAACGAATAGCAAACATATAAAATCACTTCTTATGGCTCTATTTTCGTAACATTAGTAACAGAAAAGCGCCTTTATTTGTTTTTTATTGCAGGATAGTATTTACCTTTTGATAGGAAATCTGATAAGATATAGTTCGTTACATAGAAAGGTGGTAATAAAATGAATAAAACAGAATTTATTAACGCAGTTGCTGAAAAAGCAGAACTTAGCAAAAAGGACGCAAGTAAAGTATTAGAAGCAGTAACCAACTCAATTAGTGAAACACTAAAAGATGGTGACAAAGTTTCTCTTCTCGGCTTTGGAACATTTGAAGTACGTGAAAGAGCAGCGCGTAAGGGGCGTAACCCTCAAACTGGTGAAGAAATTGAAATTGCCGCAAGTAAAGTACCAGCATTCAAAGCAGGAAAAGAATTAAAAGACGCTGTCAAAAACTAAAGGAATTTTCAGGCATAAAAAAAGTCTATCTAACACGATAGGCTTTTTTCACTATTTATAAACTCAATTGTTACCGAAAATATTGAGAATTTCTTGTGAAGATTTTTCATCTCCCGTTTGTAAGATTTCAACTATTCCTGTAGTGCTGTTATAAATGACTTCGTTTCCATTGAGCTGTATTTGTACGGAACCATCACTATGTCTTTCTATGTTGCCATCTTTCAATTTTGTACTTAGTGAATGGTAAATATCCATTAAAGACATATCAATGATGTGTTGATCGTCAATTTTAACGTTTTTTGCAACTTCAAACACTTTATCTCGTGAATCCTCAAATAGCTTTTCACCTTTATCATTTAATAAACCAGCATAATAAAGTATTCCTACAACAGCAATGGTTATCAATAGCATCTTCATACTTCTAGCTCCTTTATTTGTCTACTTTGTAATTCACTAATATGTAAAAGCAATTAACGGTTAATAATAGATTGTCCATAATATTAAGATGCTTAAACTTAAAAAAGTTCGGTTTATTTTGCATAATTTTTGAAAATGGGGATATATATTGATTGAAAAACAACTAAGAGGCTCACTAATGGTACATTAGCTTGGTCACAAAGTAAAAATCGTGATAAAAGGGGGCTGACAACATGAAAATTTGTCCAAAAGTATGGAATAGTTTAACTGTTAATGAAAAAATACACTTATTAATGGATCATATTATTTCAAGCCATCTGTGAAATTTTAGAAACATAGCGTAAATTATATTTAGAGATGCTTACAATTGTTACATTGCAAGTATAGAGTTATGTATGCTCTTCATACTAGAACAGGGAGTCAAAGCCATTTTCGACTTCCTAGATTATTTATTTGTATGAATTTATGAATTAGGATACTTGCTTAACATTTTATTCGTTTATTTCAGATCATTTAACTAACCTAAAGGATATAACTTTGGATTTTCATTGACATGTTTCAGAAGGAATAATCATTGAATTTTATATATATTCAACTACATACAATGTAAGAAATAATATGAATTAACGTAATTAAAGGTCATATGTTTGAAGAAAATACGAAACAGAGAATACTTCTTAAATTAGTCTGGAAAGATTAGGATCAATGTGGCAGAAATTATTAAACGAAGTGAGAAAAAGGTGTAGGGTAGCTACACCTTCATACTGTATCACACAGATAAACTATTATAATTGTAACATAACTAATATTATGGAGTGGTAGTAAGTTCACGTCTGATATCCCAGTAAATTTATCTACATAATAAAAACCTATTGGTACACATTGAGTCTCTTTTTCTGTGTGTTGCACATCTTGGCAGACTTTAGGTGTTTTATTCATAATGTCAATAATAAAATTTCCATATGTGTAACTAAGTTTTCACATATAGAAGATCAAGTGAGGACTTGATAGACACTTGGCAAAGGCTCAAATATTATAGCTAATTGGTCTATTAATGTCATACCAATAATTGTTAAATTTCTTTCGTTCCTATATGACTTGTTCTCCTTTTAATCGAATGTGGATAGTCTGTTTAATTGATTTTGATAAATTGTATAAGTTGCAAATGGTATGACGAATAAAAGTACAATAATTAAGCTACTAATTATGCTTTTTTTGTCGCCTTTCAATGTTTTTAACTCCTAATGCATTTTGTATAGAATATGTCCTAACTTTTTCTATATTTAATTTGAGAAATAAATTATTTTTTTACTATTTTTTTGCTTTCAATAAACAACATGATACGTATTGGTGTAATTGTACATTTTCCAACATATATGATATTCTAATCATAGACAAGCAGTAACTGCATACAATAAGAAAGACCGCAAGTGTCGTTAGCACTCACGGTCACACAATAGGCGATTCCTTCAGTGGATCGGCTTGCATAAAGCAAATAGACCGCCCCGACTATATCAGGAGTAAGGGCGGTCTATTTTTTGTCGTTTTTGTTGAAGGACAGCATCGAAATGATTAGCCCAGCAAATGCTAAAGCAAACATCAATGATTCAAATACTGTCATACGCCTCACCCCCTCTCATGGGGAATGAAGCCGACCACCCTTAGAAATTCGCTATTGTATTCCAATTATACCATAGATGCCCTATGCGCAGAGCTTACTGAGAATATACGATTCATGGAACCTTTTCTATTTAAAACAGCAACAAAAAAGGACTTTATTTCAGTCCTTAGTGACCTCAATAATCTTTTTGTGTAGTAAAATAACTCTCGAGTATCGATAGATATAATAACCAGTTTTCTTAACTAATAGCATAGTACGGTTAAAGTTAGGGGTACCAATAAAAAATGCGAAATAACAATACTAAGTTTATGCTATCTTAGATAGAACATCATAATTTTTGTGGAGGATAATTTTTTGAGTAAGAGAATCATATTTACATTTTTAGTGTTGTTAAGCTTACTTATAGTTATCCATCCAGTTAGTATGGCAAGTGGTCTAGATATTCAACCTTTAAGAGTAGGATTTCAATTACCATTTATCGAAGAGTATACTTCTCTCGCCCTAGAAGAAGTGCAATAATAAAAATGTGACCTTAAATTAGTCACCTAAATAAATTCGTTCCTCCCAATATCTTACGGCTGTATCGTGCATATCTTCAAATGAGTTAAAGCACGTGTTTTCTTGTGTGAATTTATCAAGCTTTTTTATAAATGATTCAGTTAAATTATTGATGTTAACACTTGGTTTTTTAGCAAAAGGAGAGCTATTAAAAAATTCATCATGGCATGAAAATTTAGTATATTTATTAATGAATTTTGTACTATACAGTTCACTAGAATCGACTGTCTTTAGGTCAAAATCACGCGTAGTTTTATTATAGCTGTACAAGTAATCCGAGAAAAACTGCGGGATACTGTAGTCTACTTGTTCCAAAGTAATCACCTCTCTTTCGTGTGAATATTTAAGCTCCTGTCGTAAAAGATGATGCTATGATTAGAAATTGATTTTTATTAGAAGATAAGGTGTAACGAGCACTATTGAGTATGAGTTTATTCTTTTTAGGAAAAACAACTATGAATGAAAAATAGTCTATATAGTAATTATAAAATGAGATTGCTTGATAAAAATGGTAGTAAATTGAATAATATGTGAATAATTAATATGTAGTAGACATTGTTTGAAAACGGACTTCATTTCGTACACTGCATGTTGTGCAAAATGAAAATGTAAAAAGTGTTAGTTTGTCGAAAAATAGCTTATTTTTTATTGACTGTATGTTCAGTCAAAAAGTTTAATGTTAATAACAACAGTATTTTTTGAATTTAAAGCCCCGTATTAAGTAAATTAATTGAGGTTCATTTATAAGGAGAGTGACAGATGGATTTAAATTATGAAGTTCATGGTGTCGGAGATCCCATTGTGATGATTCATAGTCCTGGTGTAGACATGCGAGAATGGACGTATATTGTTCCATATTTATCTCAGACTAAGCAGGTCGTTATTTTCGACGTACGGGGTGCAGGGAATTCACCCGCTCCTATTTCACCATCTAATTTTGTAGATGATTTAAGGAAATTGTTCGATCACTTAGGCATAAATACAGCTACTCTTGTCGGTCATTCAATGGGAGGACAAATTGCAACTGATTTTACGCTTACCTTTCCATCAAGAGTTAAACAACTAGTGTTAATTGCTCCTTCATTAACAGGGTTTCAATATTCAAGCGAATTTACTGAATGGATGGAGCAGGTAAACGCAGCTGCCCCAAATATCAAAAAGCTTGCTAATTTGTCCCTAAGTGGTCCTAATTACAGTATAACGATGTCAAGTCAGCAAAAGGATTTTCTCTATGAAATGACTGTCCACTATATGACCAGAGTATTTTCAGAATGGGAGAACTTTGAAATTATTTGGCCGGATCCACATGCTATTGATAGATTACATGAGATTAAGGTACCATTGCTCTTTATTCAAGGAGATAAAGAATGGAGTGACCTATCTCGAATCGCTGATCACTTCAAAAAAGTGAAATCAGTTCATTTTTTAATGATAAAAGGTGCTGATCATATGTTAACCTTAACTCACCCAAAAGAAGTAGCTTCTGAAATTATGTTGTTTTTACAGGAAGGATTAAGTAAGGATGCCACGTACAAAAGAAACAAATGAAAAAATCCGTCGCCTTACAAGTGAAAAAATTTTGCGGACAGCAATGGAGCTTTTTATATCAAAAGGGTTTCATTCTACTTCTATTGATGAAATAGCAAAGCGCGCTGATATTTCTAAAGGTCTTCTTTATCATTATTATAAGGGGAAAGAGAACCTAATAGATGCAATGGTCGAAGAACTTATCAAGGTTATGGAGACTGCTGTATTACAAGAGACGCCTGTGGAGCAATTATTATTTATCATTGAAGGCTCTTTGGAAAATGTTCGTAAACAGCCGATGATTTTTCAATTTTATATTAATTTACTTACTCAAGCTAAACAAGATAAAGTACTTTCAAAATATACTATGAAATTACAAAAGGAGTATGAGAAGCAATTTGAGGTGCAAACTGAGATCTTCGAAAAGCTTGGCGTATCAAATGCCAAGATGAAATCTTTACATTTTTCATCTACCCTTCAAGGAATCATGCTCATGTATTCAACATACCCTAATTTTTATCCTTTAGAAAAAATGAAGAATGAAGTAATACAAGAGTTTTGTAGTTAGATGAGCTTTTATTGCATGACTTGTTATTAACGTAATAACAAATTGATATTGTGACATCGTTGCTACAAAAAAACCAAAACCTCTAAAAATCTTATTAGTAACAATTGTTGATTTAATTTATGCCATCGATAATTAACTGACTAGCAATTTTATTCATTGGTAAAAAACCTTTCCTTATCTTCATTAAGAAAGTGCCTCAAAGTTTGAACAAAAAAAAGTGACGCATTCCCCTTCAAAATCTATTTGATTTAGTGGGGGTTAGTCGCTAAGGTCTTCATTCACCTTGTTCTTCAATGTATTTTTTTATTATGTCAATGGTAGCTCCTCCTGTAGTTAAA
>NZ_JBPXRQ010000077.1:0-8910 GCF_051842895.1 Cytobacillus sp. Hm23 | reverse complement strand
AATTCTTGAGTAAAAGTACGGCGTGATCTTTTTGTCATGTAGATTCTCCTCATCAATCATATAGTAAGTTCATTCTACTTGACCTTAAAATTTCTGTCTAACTAAGTGTAGCCAATCCATTGATTTACAAAGGATTCAAATGTTACTGTAATATTACGTAACAAATGAACGGCATATACAATTTCATCTTGATTTTCTAGATTACTTTTATAAGGCTGAAACTGTAGTTTCACCGGAAGTCGGTTTAAGTATAGTTTATTATTTTCTAACTTACTTACAGAGTTTTTTGTATTTGTATCTGTAGGCATTTTAGAAGATACTGAATAATAACCACCTAATGTTTTTGTTGGAACTACTTTTTTGCTGTTTTCTAATAAACAAGTTTTCAATGGCTGATTGTAGTTCTTCATAAATTTGTTTTCTAGTGGAAAAGGCATGAACATGAATTACTTTATCCCATAGGTATTCCTTTTGTTTTTCACTTATATCTACTCTTACTTTACCTTCCTTATAAGATGTACTCATATTTGAAGCGTCCAAATTAGTTTTGTTTAATTTTTCGGGTGATTTTAACAAGGTAAAAGTAGGAAAGATAGTTTGAGTTAAAAGGAATAAATTGTAATGATCAACGATTTTCAACCCGGAATCTATATTATTTCTGATTTCCCTTTTTCCTCTGATAAATATGGAATCAGAATCATCGTCAGAGAAGGATTCTGATAATCTCGAAGCTTCGTTAAATGGTATCTAAATCATCTAACTCTAAGCGGTTCTTCTTTAACGAATCTAGGGTTGTACGTTCATGAGTATAACGTGGGTTTTACTATTTTAGCTTGTTATAATAAAGATATGGATAAATGTGATGGTTAATTCACAAATTATGCAACAAAAGTGATATTGTGTAAATTAGGGCTGCTCTCACAGCCCTTTTAATTTCTAGCTAAATACTTTTACAGTTGCAGCTTCAAAATCTAATATGTCATTAGTATTTTGATCAAGTAATGCAACTTGAAATAAATATTCTCCTGTTTTATTGAAAGTTCCAAGAATGTTTGCGCATGTGTTTAAAATAACATCATCAAAAACATGAACACCTACATCGTTAAATTCAATTGGCGAGCCCTCACTAAACACAAAATTTATATCATCTACTTGATCGGGATCTCCTAAAGCTACTAAAACTTTTGTGTCCCTTTCTAAATCAGTAGTTGAAAAAGCACATACTTGAATAAACTCTTGAACACCGACTTCTGCCGCGATTGGTTCCTTAAGACGAACACAAAAAGACAATATTAATACACCTCCTTAATAGAAACTACCATAGTGTATGCTATAACTTCTTTTTAGCTTGGACAAAAAACACTAAATTATGGTATTTATCAAAAATATACAAGTGCATAGTGAAATGTGAAACTTAATAGAAAATAAGGTTAATTAAGGGGTGTATTTAACAACATTGAATAAGAATAAAAAAGAATTTAATAATTTTAGAACTATAAGGATGTACTAAATTTCATGTTTCAGGTGGAAATAATCGAAAAGTATAGAAAAGAGGAAAGACATTAAAGGAGTTGAACCACATGTCTTTTGCTTTTGTTGTTAATTTTATGAGTGAGGATGTAAATGTGATTGATACAAAAAACCATTCTGTAATTGCTACAATTCCTGTTGCAAATAATCCAAGAGCAATTGGTATTACTTCAGATGATATAAAAGCCTATGTTTTAGGTGGTAGTGTTTCTGTTATTAATATAGGTACTTTAGAAGTAATAGCAACTATTGCAGAAATTACACCTACTGCTATCGTATTTACTCCCGACAATCAGACTGCCTATATTCTCAACTTTATGTTGAATACGGAAGGAACTTTATCGGTAATAGATATTAAAACCCATTCTATAATCGCTACAATCCCTGTTGGAATTGCTCCTGTTGACCTAGATATAACTCCTGATGGTAAGCTTGTCTACATTGCAAATACTAGATCGGATACCGTAACCGTCATTGATACAAAAACCCATTCTATCATTGCGACTATTAATATAAGCTTAGATTTTCTTACAGTACCACTTAAAATCTTTAGTTGTTACTCCAAATGGAAAATATGTATCTGTAGTAAATTTTAGTTTGAATTCAGTCTCTACTATAGATACCAAAACAAATACACTAACCGCTACAATTTAGACTGGGATCGAGCCTAGTGTAATCGAGTGTATACCTGATGGGAAAATAGCTTATGTTGCTAATCGATCAGGTCAAATTGTATCTGTAATCAATGTGGAAACAAACTTTGATTTCATCTATTAGCGTAGGCCAACGACCCGTAGCACTAGCGTTTACATCTAATTAGCAAGACATATTCTGTACTTAGTAATTATCATCTACATTCCACAAATATTATTAAAGATACACAATGATCATTGAGTCGTTTAGTTCTGGTTCTTCAGAAATGAAAAATTGGAACTTGTTTGTTTTTCCAACTGATAAATCTACATTCGGTATATCGTAGCTTAGCTCCCCATAGACATTCGCACATTTTAGTCACGTTAAGTATGTTAGTTTAGCCTTCAATAGAAAACGAATTTAAATATAAAGTATTTACAACTTTAGGAGGTGACTAATTACTAATGATAGATAAAGATTGTAAGTGAAAGTCGTTCCTCCACCACCTCACAACAATAGGAGATAAGCGACTAGGAATTTATAAAATATTTAACAAGAAATATACCGGAGTTGTAGTAATTTTATAATCAATGTATACATTAACCTATACCGCAATTGTATAAGCTACATACCATAATGTAACAGCTTCTGGGAGAGGGTTAATGTGTCTAGACATATCGTGAGGTCAAACTGCTGTAACAAAAAGAAAGTAGAAGTTAATAAGGAAATAGATGTTAAAAAGAATTTACTTTGTCAATTCACAGGTATTGATGTCGATATAAATACTCAGGAAATTCCAGCAGGATTTGAGGTCAATATCTATCAATCAGTTTCTGGGATAGGAAGGTCAGGGTTAGTACTTATAGAAAATCGTGGTGACGTGGATATACAAGCAATATTTATATATCCATCAGGAGCAAAAAGTGAGCCTCAATGTATTACAAATAATACAATTAATTCACTGTGTTTTGAGAACATAAGAGACATAATTGTTCAAAATACCGGTAATATAGCAGTCCCTGTACGTCATTCAATTTGTATTAAATTAGATAATGAATCGGTTTGTTTCCAAAATGAACCTAGTTTGATGAACGACATTCTGATAGAACCTGAGGTTACTATTTACAAATCCGTACTAGGAAGAGGAAGAAACGGACTAATAAGTATCGAAAACTTAAATGGAAACAGTAATAATATAGAGGTTACATTTGTCTCATTTTCAGGAGTTACAAGTGATCCAATTTTAATTCCGCAAAAAACTGCAAGAACGTTTAGCTTTGAGAATGTAAAGGAAATTATAGTTAGTAATATTGGTAATTCTATTGCATCTATAGAATATGAGATTTGTGTTATTTTGGATGATAACCTATTGTGTCTACAAGGAGAAGATGGTAGCCCAGCATACAGTACAAATAACATTTCCGGCGGGGATGAGCGTACGTTATATACATCTGTCACAAATAAAGGAGAAGCAGGAATGATTTCTGTGGAAGGTGACAGATCTGGAGGTAATATGATCGAAGTGTCGCTTTTAACTGTATCAAACCTACCCAGTTCCTTTATTATATTACCTTTGAATACAGTAACACTTAGTTTTGAAGATATTAAGGAGATAAAAGTCAAAAATTTAGGAGGAGCTGAAGCAGATATTGCTCATGAGATTTGCATTATTTTAGATAAAGAAATTATCTGCTCACAAAATGACCCTGACGGGTTTATATCAATACCTGCGAATACCGAATTTTCCATATTTAAATCTGTTTCTAAAAAAGGTGAACGGGGTTTGTTAGGCATTGAGTATGAGACAACTGATGGTGATTTAATAATTACATTTATCACAGTGACAGGTTTATCAATTAATCCTTTTTTATTACCTAGTGACGCAAGCGTTTCATTAAGCTTTGAGAATATAAAGGAAATTAAGGTAAATAATATAAATAATAGCACACCAGAAATTTGTTTTGAACTTTGTAGAGTAATAAAACATTAGCTATTAAAGCTGAGTTTTATTGTTATAATACACCGAAAAGTTGCGAAGGAAGGAGACCTAGTCACTATAAAAGCAATATTTTATTCTTGTTTCGAAAAGAATACTCCCACTTCAAGCAAAGCTAAGTGGCGAGTAGTTCATTGTTAAGTTCTTAGGAAAAATAAGTCCCTATAATTATAACGAGAATGTTTAATGTGCAAATTATACTGTAATTCAAAACAATATACGGAAGAATTCAACTTCATGTTGGACAGGCTTCACTTTTGAGAGAAGCTGTCCCTATTTGAATATATGCATTGTTTTTAATATAGGGTGGTTGTTTAAAATGACATGAACCCCAAAGTGGAGCGTACTCGTTTTTTGATAAAACGATCAGTTCTACGATATTACTAAGGTACTTTCTCTGTCTAATGGGAATGCCAATTAACTCTTCAAACACTACAGTATAAGTTGGATTTTGATCTACAATGATAAAAAGCTAGTTAACCTACTCTTTTGTTATAATTATTATAACAAAAGGGTAGGTGAGAGCTTTCTAAATCGTAATTATTCACTTAGGAGCTTTACCAATTGCTCTGCTCCTGCATCTTTCGCATAATCTAATGCAGAAAACCCTCCGTTATCCACTATCTGAACATCTGCACCTGCCTGTAGTAATAATTCAACCATTTTTATATTTTCATCAGAATCGTTATAAACAGAATACATAAGGGGAGTTAATCCATCCTGATCTATCTCATTAGGATTGGCGCCATAGTTGAGTAATAACGCTACTTTTTCCACAGGAGCATATACACTGTCAATTGCAACGTGTAAACTTGTTAATCCACTGCTTTCCTTCTCATCTGGAAGAATTCCAGCTTTGAGAAGATCCTTTAACATTAGATCATCTTCAGCAAAAAACGACGCGAAATGCAGTGCATTCCATCCATCTATGTCTGTCTGTGTAATGTCCTCTTCTAGTAGTAAGGATTGAAACAATTCATAGTCTTGATTATAAATTGAATCTAATAACGGTGTTGATTCCAAATCTAATAAGTATTCTTCTTCTGACTGATTAATGTCATCGACAAATACCTCGGTCATTTCAGTTCCAATGTATTGATATGCTAGTAGCGATACACCCGTTGCTCCGATAGTAAGTATAAATCCAACAACAAATATGATGGCAAGTTTCTTTATAGGAACAGGAAATTGCTCTCTTTCCCTAATATCCAAAAAATGTTCAACCTCTGCAATACGTTTAGGGAGCGGTGGATGCGTGGAAATGGACTCACTTAACCATACGAAAAAGCTCTTTTCTTTTTGAAGTTGTTGAATATATGCTTCTTTATTTACTGTGTTATATAATTTCTTTCCGATAGCGAGTACCATTAAACCCTTTGGTGCAGCCGTCCCTGTATTTATGTAATGGGCTGCCATGCGATCACATGTGTACTCACATGCCCTTGAATAGGCAGAACCAAGAAATGGGATGATATTCCCAGGTAATAGAAAGATCTGCTTCATAATATGATTGCGTTTAATATGTGCAAGTTCATGGGCAATGATAAAATTGACTTCTTCTCTTGCATTCTCTTCTATTAATTCAAAAATATCTGAATACAGAACCACCATATTTCTACCTAACAGTCTTGTTGCAAATGCATTAAGTATACCAGCAGATTCAACCACATAAACGTCAGGTAAAGAGATAGACATATCTTTACATAGTTCTTTTACTTTTTCATGAACCTCAGGATATTGACTGTTGGTAAGTTTCACACCATTGCTTCGAATATGACCGACCATCACACCATGAGCAATGAAAGATAAAAGCCATATAACTCCAATGATCAATACTCCAATAATTGAAAAAAGTAAAAATATATAGCATACAATACTGATGGCTAATAAAACGATAAATAAACCGATTTCATTAGAATGAACTAATTTTTTTGATTGATTCATAGATTTCCCTCTTCTTCCTGTTTCTTAGTTACCATTGTTATTTTAATCTATTTACTATGAGAATAAAAAAGTAAATGATGGATTAGATTACTATAATCCCCAATAGTAAATATGTATAAAAATACTTACAGCTTAATTATTGAACAAAAAGTTAAAAAGTCGTGAAATTTGTACTTCCTTCCCATTATCAATATCAATGTAAAGTAACCATAAAATGTAGAGTTTTCCAAATAACTTTACATAATTCAGGAGGGAGCTGTTCTTTATAAGGAGGATGTCTAATGTATAAATTACGTTGGGTTCCAACAGATTGGAATACACTCGAACGATATAGAGGTATCCTTCATGTGGCATTGTTGATTACTTAAGGTAATGAGGAATTGTACATACTCAGGTGAGTCGGTGGAGGATAACAAGGGTAATAGATTAGACATTGATCTTTGAAAAGTATGTATGTAGACTTTTTGATAAAACAAGTCTTTTACCGTGAAAACATTTATGGATGGAATGATGCATAGAATGTTTAACACGAGTAAAAGGAGGCAGATACGATATGGTACTAGCATACGTTGTAAACCGTCAAGATATCGGTACAGTTACAGTCATTAATACAAAGTCAAACTCTGTAGTAGGTACTGTGAATGTAGGTAGATTTCCAAGGAATATTGCAATCACACCAGATGGGAAACATGCATATGTTACGAACACAGGAACGGTTACAGACCCTGGAGACACAGTATCTGTTATAGATACAAAGACGCATTCAGTCATAGCTACAGTGCCTGTCGGGGAATTTCCAATCAATGTCGTTATAGCACCAGATGGTAAAACAGCATTTGTTATTGACAGTGCACTCGCAAGTAGCAGCGTGTCGGTTATAGACACGAAAACTCACTCGGTTATAGCTACAGTTCCTGTTGGAAATAGTCCGAATCGAATAGCCATAGCTCCTAATGGGAAACTAGCTTATGTTACAAATGTTGGGATAAATTTACAAGGAAACACGGTATCAGTAATTGATATTAAGACTCACTCGGTTATTGCAACTGTTACTGTGGGGTCGAATCCTCGAATTCCCGAGTTTACTCCAGATGGAAAGGTAGCCTACATAACAAATGAAAATTCTAATAACGTATCGGTAATTGATACTAGCACCCATTCTGTTATCTCAACTGTAGTAGTTAGAAATAATCCACGGGGTATTGCATTTACTCCTGATGGTAAGTTTGCTTATATCACTAATTTAAATAATGGGTCTACGGGTTCAATCTCAGTAATAGAAGTAAAAACTCATACACTTATTGGTACTGTGCCAATAGGTAATAATGATGATCGTCCAAATAGAGTTGCAATAACTCCATGTGGAAATTTTGCATATGTGACAACTGTTAGCGGTAGAATAGTCACCGTTATTGAAATCAATACACAATCTATTATTGCAACAGTACAAGTTGGTAATTTAAATCGTTCCATAGCCTTCACATCAGATGGAAAACTTGCCTACGTAGGAAATATTATTGATAATTCTATATCAGTCATCGAAGTAAAAACTCATTCAGTCATAGCAACAGTTTCTACAAGAACTCCTAGAGGGATTGCTTTTACAAGGTAGGAGAAGAGTCATTTATTTATTGGAATGTAATTACAATAAAAGAAGTATTTTATAGAAATATAGATAAGCCTACATTTAATAAGACTTATCTATTAATAGAGGTTGCTTCAATTTCTTGTAACCATTTATCAATCGCTGCTTTAGGGAAGAAGAGCTCACCCTTAATTTTTAAATAAGGTATTACGCTTTTACCATTTGAATCAGGGAATAACTGAGTTACTTGTTCATCGCTTAAACCCAAATATTCGGATAATTGTGTAGCAGTTAATAATTGATTTTGTGTTGCATCCATTGTGTATGATTGTGTGGCTTCAATTCCATCAGACAATTGTTCTGCAATTATTCGATTTCCTTCTTTTAACCCATTTGAAATAAACCAACTACCTATTACAATACAAATTGCTAAGGTAAATAATGATCTTGCTATTAAGTTTTCTTTCATAGATTTTCACCCCAAAAATAATATATGTCCATTATAAAAAAAATTTCCAATGAGGTGCTAAAAAATAAATTACGGGTTTTGTTTTAGTAATCATAATAAAATGGCAATTGCATGGTTTAGTATGGTTTCTGGTATTGTTATTTTTATTGAATATTTATGATCAGATCAAATAAGAAACTAATCTAATTAATAAACATAATAGAAAAAGTGTGTACAAACTTACTTATAGAGCGACTACTTAAAATAATAAAAATGGGCAAACTGTATGGATGCTAGTCCAAGAAGTATATCTTGTTTATTTATATAATAATTACTTTTTAGGAGAGAATTCATATGGATACCTATCTATTTACAATGACTATGGTATGTTGTATGTGTATGATGATAGTATTAATTGAATCTGATATAGAGGTTAGTGGATTATTTATAAGAGAACCTATCCAAACAGTACCTTTCTTAACCCCACAATCTTTAGCAGATCCAGATAGCTTGATTACAGAAGAATTTTTATAATATCGTGATAGGTTTTTACTAAACACAATGATTAATTAAGCTGCTAGGGGCTGATTCTAGCCCTTTTTCTATTTAGACTCGAAAAATGTAATTCACAATGAAAGCTACATTTTATTAATATAATTTGAACAAAAAAATAGCGACGCATTCCCCTTCAAAATCTATTTGATTTAGTGGGGGTTAGTCGCTAAGGTCTTCATTCACCTTGTTCTTCAATGTATTTTTTTATTATGTCAATGG
>NZ_JBPXRQ010000076.1:0-10495 GCF_051842895.1 Cytobacillus sp. Hm23 | reverse complement strand
CTTGAATTCTTGAGTAAAAGTACGGCGTGATCTTTTTGTCATGTAGATTCTCCTCATCAATCATATAGTAAGTTCATTCTACTTGACCTTAAAATTTCTGTCTAACTAAGTGTAGCCAAGCCAGTCTCTTATCATCATACAAGGATACACTCTACTATTAGAAGATACAAAGATTTGTCCATATAGGCAGTTATTATATTTACTAAAATATGGAGCAGTAAAAATATTTATTGGAATTTCTCTTTGACTAGGATTCATCATCTCAAATTGTCGTTTTTTAGAATAATAACTGTTGGTAGGATATATATAAGTAGTTTGATAATTTCTTTTACCTAGCGTTGATTTTATTTCATCTATTGATAATTCATTAATTGAGGAAACAATTATTGAAACAGTATGAGGTATTTTTAACATATCAATAACATTAAAAGCTTCCATAATGTTGTAAAAAGCTCCCTCATCCTGAGTAGTTTGTATAAATTGTTGTTTTTCCACACTTAGGATTTGCAATGCCAAAGATACATTTTTTCTTTTCAAGAATTCCCCCCTACTCTTATCTAGTAAAGACCCATTAGTGAATATTGTAACTTCAATTTTGTTGTCAGTGAGATGAGTAATGAGACTTTTAAGTAAATCCCATCTTATAAAGGGGTCTCCGCCACTAATAAAACATTCTTTAATTCCAAGTTTAAGACTTTGATCAATAATATTTATCCATTTTGAGTAGTCTATTTCCTGTTTACTTTCCCACTTTTTACACCCACAACTTTCGTACACTGTGTTTTCTTCAGTACAAAATAAGCAATTTAGATTGCATTTTCCTGTTAATTCAATGACCAACCTATTAAGTTTAAAAGGGAATAAATTATCATTTTGTAATGTTGCTTTATTAGTTGTTTTGATTCTCTCTATGTAAACGTCCTTATTGAAATAATATCCTAAATTTTGATTAATCAAATACTCCATTATATGAGAAGAAGTTTCTTTATCTACCTCTTTGTTATTATATATATTTTCAATTAATATGTTATCGTTATCACTGAACGTATGTTTTTTTCCAGTTAGCATATCAATAAGTATAGATTCTTTTTCTCCTTTTAGTAATGTTACCTCGGGATTTAACTTAAAAAACATTAATACTTTCCTCCTTCTAATCTCTTATTTCTCGAAACAAGTCTGGGTTGTTTTCCATTATCGAATAAAATGTGGAAAAAGAATTGATAATGCCTTCTCTGAAACTTGTACAAAATTCATCTTGTATTTGAAATCCTTGTCCATCTATCTCAGTAGATACATAACAGAGGTTACAAATATTCTTCAAGTTGCAGTTTTCACATTTCTCCAATGCTTTAAAAAAGTCATTCATATATTTAACCTGCTTTATTAAATCTAACCCTTCTTCTACATTCCCCACAGGGTATGAAGGATTGATTTTTTCACACATATGAAAATCCCCGTTAGAATCCACAGCTAATTTATTGATTCCAGGAAAACAAGTACCTCGTAATTCATTATTGTTATAGGCTAAATTCATCATAGGTTCAAAGATTACACCTTTTAAAACCGTCCTTGAAAAATTAGTAGAATTTTCTTCAAAATCTTTGGATTTAGCTTTTTCAATTAGATCCATAAGAAATTTTTTTCTTTTATTAATCATAGAAGGTTTCATTTGAATACTGTCATAATAATCAGTATTCATATCACTCACTCTCGTTACTCGCTGGATTCGTTTGTCTATTTCAGTATTTTCTGAGAAAAAAGCGTCTAACTTTGTAAATTCTGTCAAATTATCGTAAGTCATCAATATACCGTATGGTAATACAGGCTTTTTCATTTTCATTTTTTCTTTAAACATTTTTTCTATTAAAATTAAATTATTAAATATCCTATCAAAAGTACCTCTATTATTAATTGTTACTCTATTTCGATCATGATTTTCCCTATCTCCATCTATACTAACAGAAATGGAAAAATTATTATCTAGCATATAGTTTATCTTATCTTCGGTTAATAAATACGCATTAGTAGTTATAGAGAAAAATATATTATCTAAGAATTGTTTGTAAGTATTCTTCGTATATTCTACTGCATTTTGTATAATTTTCCAATTCAACAATGGTTCTCCACCGTAAAAACTAATAGAGAATCGAATTTGTGGATTATATTTTTATATCTATTGGTATGGAACTCACTTATGATCAGACCTTACATACTCCATATACACTGGCTCAATCGGATATGCTCATGAACATTCCACGATAAAATTGGTATTTTATTGTGTGTTTTCAACGAAATGCAAACGGTCGCCCTCAACAGAGATAATTTCATCTGAGGGCTATTGAGCTACTGATTAGGTAACGACGTACTTATACATCTCTCTATTGTTCTAAATGAATAGTTAACTTTACAGTTTTCCCCTCCACCACCAGTGCATATAGCAGTAATATCGGTTACATTTGCATACGAAAAACTTATAACGTTGTTATCAGGATCGTCTGCATTGGCTGGTGGAATAGTTCGAATGATTTCCTGGTTATTTGAAGTAAATGTAACTTCAAGTCCGCACTCAGTTGTAGACTCAGATAATGATATCATTCCAAATAAAGTACCACTAGTATTTGAGTTATAAATTTGAATTTGAGTACCACACTTAAGACTATACCCACCACTAAACTCACTAGTCATTACCGGACAATCGCAGCAAGCAGCCTTTTCTACGTTGGTAAGTGTCTTAGTGCTTCCACAACAAGCGGACTTAGAAACATATGAATTCATTTTATTACCTCGTTTCATAGTTTGTTTGCGGTATTATATGGTTAATTAACTAATTTTGATTAGGCAGATGAGTAAATAATTTACGGAGGCGTCACCAACAGTAAACCTCAACTTACAATGAACAATGTTAATCTTACTGAAACGGTGTTTTCTTATCAGCACCATCTAAAGTGCTCCAAAATCCACCATAAAATATGCCTTTTATCGTGAATTAGATTGTGAATGCTAATTACAAAGCCTTATATAATAATGTTTATAGCATGTATAATTTCACAAAGTTTCAAGAGATAGTCCGAGTGACTCTCTTTTTTTGTTTTGAGAGGAGGAGTACACAATGTCATTGAAAGTCAAACCAGATAAAATTAATTCATAAGCATCTAATAAAAGGTAATCCACAAATTAATCAAGGTGTTAAGAAAGGTAATCATTTATGGGTTATTCGAAAAACAATAATGCCTTCTGTATTAGTTGAATGTGGCTTTATGGATAACCTTGAAGAAGCTTTATTAATGATTAACCCCAATTTCAAAAAGAGTGCGCTATCGAAATTCTAACAATTGCATCCTTTGTTGTTGGGTTAAAGTAGAGTCCTGAAATACTGTCTTCAAGTTTACCTTTTGTTTTCGACACGCCTTCAAGTGGCCATAAAAGTTGGAACTAAACGACTCACTAATCATTGTTTTCGGTAATGACATTTGTATAATGTAGACAGTTGTCAGTTGCGCATTTAAGTAGTCAGGCATTCACTAATTAATAACATCTTAATACTCGAAGGGAAGGAAAATCTATGTCTGACTGTCAGTGCAAAGAGAAGGGAAACAATAAAATATCTTGTAATTGTCAATTTGGGGAATTTACATTAAGTGATGGTATGACAGGGTCAGTATTTAATCCTATAATATTAACAACGGATACAATAAACGTGACTGAGAAGGATTGGGTTGCAAAGATTGATACTATGGTAGATTTAGAAGTATCTACCAGCGCTCCTAATGCTTTTGGAGTACTTTATTTAATTGAACGTATAACATGTGGGAATTCTATTACACTATGTAGTTTTCCTGTGTCAGATGAAAGACAGGGGAATTTCACATTAACTCCAAGCTATACAGTATGTGACACACCACCTATAGGATGTCATACGTATCGATTCTCTATTTTAGATAATAAATGCGCAATAGCATTTTTAATACTTAAAAATACTTGTCGATGTATTAACGTCACTACATTTCAAAAAAATAAGTAAACATAAAAATAGCCCTACTCTCCTTAAATTCAAAGAGTGGGGGGCTGTTTTCATGTCTTCATGCCATTGTAATACATTATATGTTCTCATGTGTTTTGGTGCAATCAAAGAGAGAAAAGTTGTTAAACACAATTTCTATTATGATTCCTATCTTTACTTATTAGATCGTGTTGTTAATTTTAGCAATTGTATTTAATAAAAGTAACCAAACCAAAATGCCGCTAATCATACTAAACCAAGCAAAATATTGATTCTCTCTTTTCAATAATGGAAACAACGCTATTAAAACCGCACCGATTCCAAACGTAATTACTATAATTAATTGTTCTGTAAACTCATGAAAAAACATTAGCTCCCCCTGATTCCTATTAATAAAATAAGCACCTTAGTATCACATGTGTTTCCTTAATAGGTAACTATCCTTAACGTAGTCCAGATAGCATTTATTATCTTCTTACGCCATATTGTGGAAGATTGATATATTTGATAAACACCTTAAATTCAGAAGAAAACTTCGATAAAAGTACCCTTCTGCTAAATAGATTCAAATTTCTTCCTAAAAATTCCAATAAGAAGAATAACGAGTCCGATCAAGAATAGAAGTGGAAACATTACCATAAGTAGTGCTACCCCAGCAAAACCATCTCCTGCTCTTATAGCAAACAGAATGGAAACAACCCACGATAATAAAGGTGCTATCGATATAATTGTAGTTATTCCCCAAATGATATATTTCTTTTTCTTCGATTTTCTATAACTTAACTTATAAGCTACTATTAAGGTCAATGTTAAAATAATTAGTGCAATTGCTATTGGATTTTCCATTTTACATCCTCCCTAAACGAAAATAGTCCATAGATATCCGCCCAGTATTTTCTACTAAATTTATTCTATATGATATTTCCGTTTTAGGCTATTAACTTCTAGCTATAATAAAAGGTGTCTACTAAACATATTGTCCATTAAGTTTATTAGGAAAAATATGCCTTAGCTTTAAATGTTGAAATACACTATAAAATGGATATTTTATTGTGTATTTCAATAGTAACTTTTTGTAAATAAACCTATCTAATTTAAGCTAATAATGGTATAGTTAAATCCATTATTGTTGTTACAATTATTATTGTTGGAGAAAAGATGATATATATGCTTTTACCATTAAGTAATAGTTTCGAGCAAGAATAGTAATACAAAGTGGGAGTATCCACACAGGAGGAAACAAAATGGCACAAGGTAAGGTAAAATGGTTTAATGCAGACAAAGGTTTTGGATTTATCGAAGTTAACGGAGGAGAGGATGTATTCGTACATTTCTCAGCAATTCAAGGCGACGGTTTCAAATCACTTGAAGAAGGTCAAGAAGTTTCTTTTGATATCGAAGATGGAAATCGCGGCCCTCAAGCAGCAAACGTTCAAAAGTTTTAAAGAAAAATTAAACCACCTAAATGATAGGTGGTTTAATTTTTTATTGCAGACAAAAAGTGCCGTATCACTAGTAAAAAAAGCCATATTCTGGCTATAGTTCATGATTCTGTTTCTTAACCTTCATGAAAGAGTATTTTTTCAAACAAATCTTCAATTAAATCTTCTGATACTTCTTCATATTCTTCAGATCCAATATTAAATCTAAAGTAACCATCTGAATGTAAATTAACTTTAAAAGTTGCCCTAACACTTGAAGGATTGTCCTTTTTAAATTTCCTGAATTGCAAATGATTTTGTGTAATTTCAAATGAAATAATACAATCAGGGAAGATAATATTATTTTCAGCAATTCTAACTTCCTCTATTTCATGTTGTGATAACTCACCATTTATTTCTTGAATAACCTTTCTAAAATTCGTCTTTATTAATAATTCATCAAATGGATTACATTTTTGTTTAATAGCATATCTCTTCTTCCAACTCATTACATCATCTCCCTTTTATCAACTATATTCAACAATGGGGAGAAAATACTCTTAAATTGTCAATTATCTTTTTAAAATTTATATTCGCATCACTTATCACCATTTTCTGAAGTGTAATCATTTAAATCAGCATTTATTGTTTCTTCAGTTGTATTTAAGAAAACACTTAAATTATGTAACTCATTTACTATAAAATTGTCATTTTATTTTATCTGGTATCCAATTTATAAATTGATTTTCCCTTTCTCATCATAATAATTATCAACTCTCACACTTAATAATTGTATGAGCCCTGTTCAAATAGTATAAAAAGTTCAACGAGTTGTGATACTGAAGCTAAAAATGCTAAGGATGGTAAGATAATTGAATTATTGTATAGCATGGCCGGGGTATTTAGATAAAGATGGTTATTGTCAAATAAACTCAAATAAATTGGGTACTCTACGAGCTGCACGGATTGTTTTAGAGGAAAAATTGAATAGAAACATACGGAATGGACATCAAGCTCACCATGTTTGTTACACTCGAGACTGTATAAGTCCATACCATATTGAAGAAAGGTCAATGAGGGATAACATTATGGACAGATATTTTAATGATAGACCAGAAAATGATAAAATCGAACTTACAAAAAAAGATGTGTATTTAGTATTTTATTTACTGACTAAAAACATAGCCTTGAAGAAAATATCTAATCTAATCAAAGTTTCAATACATTCTAGTACCAATAAAGCAATAATAGATATACCAATTGAGGTTATTCTTTTCATCAGAGATTTCTCTGTCTGGAGCTATATTCATTTATTTAATTGGGAAAAAGTTGAAGCATTACTTGTTCTTGATACTTTTTTTCCATATGAGAAATGTATTGAGCCTGATTGGGGAGGAAATAACCATAACTATTCGGTTGTTCAAAAAGATAAAATTCAAATACCTGCACACATCTTTTTTTACAGACTACATAATAAACGGCCTATCCCTGAAGGTCAACTAGTTAGACATATGTGTGATAATAAAAGATGTATAAGACCACAGCATCTTGCACTTGGCTCAATTAATGACGGTTGAATGTAGAAAAGAGAAAAAGATTATAACTGACTGGAATTTTATTTAGGTGATGAGTGATGATGAATCTCAATGAGAAATTTTTCGATGCAATAAAGAAAACAATTTATAGCGTTTTACATAAAGAAGGTTTATTAAAATGAGATTGGCATTTGTGTGTAATATACGAGATTATTTCATCTACAAAAGTCAAAGTAATCGTTGATGGTGGCTCAATTCCTCAGACAGTGAGTTGTAACCCTGATGTAAGCTTTGATGTTTCTGATGAAGTATGGGTGTTATTCGTCAATGGCAATCCGAGAGATCAATTTGTGATTAGTAAACGATCATTATAGGTGGTGTTATTTTGGATTTACAAGAATTTGATATTGTGGCATACAAAGGAGAATCGTTAATTTCTAAGATTATAAGATTCTCTACTCATTCCCCTTATAGTCATGTTGCTTTTGTACTTGATGACCTACACGTATTGCAGCTTAATTGGAACACTCCTACTGTCGTAAAACACCTAGAATATAAACCTCACCAATATGATGTCTATAGACTAAAACAGGCGTTAACTGAAAAAGAAAGTGATCGTGTTCGAAGGTTTATTTATAATAAGTTAAATAGTAAATATGACTTTAAGTTTATTTTCAGTCGGTTACTCTATCTATTATTTAATACTAGTCTGTATAACTCAAAGAAACCTTATAATTGCGATGAGTTAATAGTAGATGCTTTTATAGGTATGGAACTCACTGATGATCAGACCTTACTTACTCCATATACACTGGCTCAATCAGATATGCTTATGAAAATTTCACGATAAAATTGGTATTTTATTTTAAATGTCTTATTTAATGCAAGATTTGAAATTTCGTTGTCATTTGGAGTATATAGGTTACATTTCTCATCGAAAAACAAATGGTCGCCCTCAACAAGGGTTCGTGTAAGGGCGATTGTTCATGATAATTTACGTAGAAATTGGAGTCGGTGATGCAGGAGGAGCAGATTGGGTAATACACCTTTCTGAGGTGAAAAATTCATATCCACCGGTACAGAAACCGATAGTACCTGTAGAATTACAAGAAATTGTAATCAATGTTACATTTCTCGTCGAAATAAAAATTGAATTCTCCCTGAAATCTACAGAAGGATCAGCCACTGTCGGAATACTCAGCGGAATATTATTACCGTTTGAGACAACGGTAATACTTAAAGCGCAAGTTGATGTAGTATCTAATTCAATAACACCGTTTACAGTTGAGTTTGCATTACCAAAGAAGATAGTATACGGTGGATCACCGCAAGCAAGGTTGAAACTTCCATTTGTATTGCCTGTAAATGCGGGACAATCACAGCAAGGAGCCTGATCTTTAGAGACAATTTTTGCACTTCCGCAACATGACGTAGTTGTTTTATACGCACTCATTTTACTACCTCTTTTCATAGGTTGTTTGCGGTATTGTATGCGCAGTTACATATTTTCGGTTAGACGGATGGGTAAATAATTTTCGGTGACAATGAACAACAGTAAACTTCAACGTACATCGAACATGTTATTCTTACTATACGATGTTTTTCTTATCTGCACCATCTGAAGCACTACGATAAAATATACCTTTTATTGTATCCTATCTCACTTCTGGAATAACATAAAATGTACTACCTTTGCTTATAAAAAAAGGATAATAATAGTTTTTGTTGAAATATTAACATAGTGTTAGAAATGGATATTAATGATATTTATAACTACAATAGACTAAACTCTATTCCAATCTTTCACACTAATTTATGTTTCAACGGGAGTGAGGTGTAGTGAAAAATGAGTAAAAGTTTTTTTCCCTATAATAAAGACATCCTGTTAGCATTAATTACTTCAATTGTAGGTTACATGGTTTTAATATCAACAAATAGAGTAGGATTAGTCGATATAACTATTGAAGCCATTTTGTTCTCTATAGCTAGTATTATTGGATTTAATGGCTATCGAAGATCTTCAAAATCAATTAATAAACACTTTAAAAAATTCGAGTTATTTTACGGTATAACATATTCAATAGCTGTAGTCTCATTTATTATTGGTATATATTTTTTTATTAACAACCCCACTATTCTAGAAATTGAACTTGCAAATGTAACCGAAAGCACTCTACTAATTATTATGAGTTTAATTAAATCATCTTCCTTGATATTTTTAATTTTTACATGGATCTATTTTTATAAGTATCTAAAAATAACAGAATCTCCTAGAAAAAATATATTAATATTCTTTTCAGGGTTCTTACTTTATTTGATGTTATCAGTAGTCATTTGGTTTATTACAAATGATACAAGTGTGTTAAGCTTAGGGATAGTTGTTGGGAGTGTAATTGGTATCTTTGCAATGATTGCACAAGATAAACGAACTAGATATCTGACTATCATTTTTACCGTATACAGTAGTATCCACTTAGTTGAATTTTACATGATGGGGATTGGAAAAAGTTTAGCGAGTGGATTAAATAACCCTATATACTGGGGAGTCACTGTGCTATATTTTTGTGAAGTAAATAGATGGATTAAAAATGAAACTTCAGATGGATAGCTGTTATTGGAACAAAAATTAAAATTAATAATACTAGAGATAGTCCTAGCGACTGTCTCTTTTTTGTTTTGAAAGGGTGTGTACGAACTGGAAAACAATCTCGCGGCAAAATTTGGTGTAATTGAAGAAAAAACAAACTCCAATACAAAACGAATTGAAAATCTTGAAGACCTATCTCAAGAAATGATTAAGCTCTCTCAAAAACCGATAATATAATTTCAAGTTTAAAAAGTTCTTTTCGTATGCCTTAAAAAACAATAATCAACTACAGTTTCCTTTCCTACATCAATCACTCTAATTGCTCTTTGTGCAATATTTCCCTTTTGATCTAATAATAATTAACGGTGAATGACAATTGTGCTTTTTTAATAAGCATCTCCTTATGTCTTATTAAATACGAACACACCTTCTGATTCAATGTATTAATCGAACGTATTTTCGTATATAATAAATGCAGAGGTGATATGTTGAAAGATCGAGGAATTATGAAATGGATGCCAGCATTTATACAACCGGAACATATGAAGATGATGAAAGAAGCAAAGGCTGATTATTATAAGGTGCAAAAGCCTGTATTAGATGAGCATGAGATTGAGGAAATTAATAATACAATCTTGGAAGCTATGGAGTTTACACAAGAAGTGACTGTAACGTATTTTGAAGATGGAGCTTTTAAACCGTGCATGGGATATATTCATTTTGTAGATCAACTCAACAAACATATAAAAATAGTGGATAAATTTGAAGAAATACACCGTATAAGATTCGAGGATATAATAAACGTCCAAATAATATAACAGCCCCACATGCTTTAAAGTGTACCCTTTGTAAAGGACAGTTTTAAAAAAGCCTAGGCTACATTAAGAAGGTGATCTCTGTATTGAACAGGGGTCATCCTCTTTAAATTCCATTGATATCTGTATTTATTGTA
>NZ_JBPXRQ010000075.1:0-10615 GCF_051842895.1 Cytobacillus sp. Hm23 | reverse complement strand
CCGCCAGCGTTCGTCCTGAGCCAGGATCAAACTCTCCAATAAAGTTTGATTGCTCATTTGTTCAAAAAATTAACGTTGACGCTTTTGTTTTGTTTAGTTTTCAAAGAACATTTTTTGTTACTATCGCTCAGAGGCGACTTAATTAATATAACATTTCTGTTTGTTTGTGTCAACAACTTTTTTCAATGTTTTTTAACATGATGTTGTTGTTAACAGCAACAGATAATAATATATCATCTATACGATTTATAGTCAACACTTTTTACGGAGAAATTTAAAATCTATGAGATTATTAATTTCTACTTACACCTAAGTGATCAACAAAAAGCCCGACCTTGTATCCATTGTATATTGTATCACTGTTAGGCAAGCATTCCTAATATACAATATATAACGGAAGGTCGGACTTCTTATCAAATACCGTATTCACATAAACATTTTCTTGTTGTGTACGTGTTTATTTCTTATACGTAGATCAACAATTAATGTGAAAACAGGCTTTCTCTATAATACGATGAGGATTACATCATACATCATTTTGCTGGTTAGATAATCTGCATCTATAATATGAGACTATTAAACTAAAAATACGAAATAAAGTACAAACACGATAAACAACCCGTACATAATTGGATGTATTTCCTTCGCTCTACCCTTTATGATCATCGTAATTGGGTAAAAAATAAATCCAACTGCGATACCCGTTGCGATACTGTATGTTAACGGCATCGCTACAAGTGTTAAAAATGCTGGTACAGCAATTTCAAATTGATCCCAAGCAATTTTTCCTAAAGAAGAAACCATTAAAATACCAACAATAATTAATGCAGGTGCAGTTACCTCAGCTGTTACAACATTTAATAGTGGAGAAAAGAATAACGCAAGTAAGAAAAATCCTCCAGTAACGATAGATGCGAATCCTGTTCTTCCTCCTGCTGCTACCCCTGCTGATGATTCAATATAAGAAGTTGTCGTTGACGTTCCAAGAACTGACCCTACTACTGTTGAGGCAGAATCAGCAAATAAAGCTTTACCTGCACGAGGCAATTTGTTTTCTTTCATTAACCCTGCTTGATTCGCAACCGCGACTAACGTTCCAGCAGTATCAAAGAAATCTACGAAAAGGAAAGTTAAAATAACTAATAGCATTTGCTCAGTAGCTATGTTCGATAAATTAAATATCGCTTCTCCAAATGTAGGCTCTAAGCTTGGTACTGCTCCAACTATTTTATCAGGAGTATCTATTAAGCCAAAGATCATACCTGCAATTGCAGTCAAAGCCATACCATAAAAGATGCCACCATTAATCTTTCTTACCATGAACATAACAGTAATAACAACACCAAAAATCGCTAGTAATGTTTTACCGTTCGTTAAGTCACCTAGACCGACTAAAACAGCATCATTATTCACAATGATTCCAGCATTCTGAAAGCCAATAAAAGCAATAAACAAACCAATCCCTGCTCCTACTGCATGTTTTAACTCTGCTGGAATTGCATTAATAATCGTTTCACGTACGCCCGTTAATGTTAATACAATGAAAATTAACCCTGATACAAAAACACCAGACAACGCTGTTTGCCAAGGTATCTCATAAGTAAGGATCACTGAAAAAGCAAAGAAGGCATTTAATCCCATACCTGGTGCTAATGCAATTGGATACTTTGCAAGAAGTCCCATTAGTAACGACCCTATCGCAGCTGCTATAGCAGTGGCAGTAAATACAGCACCTGCATCCATGCGTAATTCGTCTGGATAATCCGGAATAGCTCCCAATGACAATGTGAAAGGATTAACAGCTAAAATGTACGCCATTGATAAAAACGTTGTTAACCCAGCAATAAATTCAGTTCTATAGTTCGTACCTAATTCCTGAAACTGAAAATATTTTTTCATTATATATACCTCTCCCTTATGAATGATATCGCCATATATTTGTAATAAAATACGCCCCCTAACTACTAGGGGCGTTGACATATAGGAATAAAGAGAGAAAAGGAAATATAGACAAATAGCAAACTCCAACAACATATAAGCATAAATCAAAATATAAGTTCAATTATTGGATTGTTTGAAGTTACTATGTCCATACAATTTCATCAATTTATACCTCGTAGTCAAGCCATTTACGGTAGCTAGGTAGAAACTTTTAGCCCATATCACTAAAAATATACGACGTATTTTTACAAAATTCGGTCCTCGTTTATTCTAACAACCACAATGGAGCATGTCAATAAAAAACACGAACATTATATAAATAATATTCGTGTTTGTTCGTGATTAATACTAATTCTCTTTAAGTTCCTTACTTAAGGAGTGTTCAGTGTAAATATTTACTCCCACTCAATAGTTGCAGGTGGCTTACTAGTAATATCATATACCACCCTGTTTACATGATTTACTTCGTTCACGATTCTTGTTGATATCACTTCAAGAACCTCCCAAGGTATGCGAGCCCAGTCAGAAGTCATACCGTCAATCGATGTTACAGCGCGTATGCCAATCGTATAATCATACGTTCGTGCATCTCCCATTACTCCAACACTCCTGATATTAGGTAAAACAGTAAAATATTGCCAAACATCTCTATCCAAGCCTGCTTTTTTAATTTCATCACGTAAAATAGCGTCGGATTCTCTCACTATTTCTAATTTATCTTCCGAAATTTCTCCAAGAACTCGAATACCTAACCCTGGCCCTGGGAACGGTTGACGCCAAACAACCTCATCTTTTAAACCAAGCTCTGTTCCAAGTGCTCGTACCTCATCCTTAAAAAGTGTATTTAACGGTTCAATAAGTTCAAACTGCATATCTTCAGGTAGTCCACCTACATTATGATGAGATTTAATCGTTTGAGCCGTTGCTGTACCACTTTCAATAATGTCAGTATATAAAGTCCCTTGCGCTAAATAGTCAATACCTTCCAGCTTTGCAGCTTCATCGTCAAAGACGTAAATAAATTCGTTTCCTATAATTTTTCTTTTCTGTTCTGGGTCCGATACACCTTGTAACTTCTCCATAAAACGTTGTTTCGCATCTACTTTAATGACGTTCATATGGAACCCTTCACTAAATGTTTTCATCACGCCTTCTGCTTCATCTTTGCGTAACAGACCATGGTCGACAAAAATACATGTTAATTGGTCACCGATTGCTTTATGGATTAACACTGCAACTACAGAGGAATCCACTCCACCGCTTAATGCACATAATACTTTTTTATCTCCAACCGTCTTACGAATTTTCTCTATTTCCATTTCAATGAAGTTCTCCATTGACCATAGCTCTTTACAATGACAAACATCAAAAACAAAATTTTTCAAAACATCATTACCATATTCAGAATGCCTTACTTCTGGATGAAACTGTACTGCATATAAATGACGAGACTCATTGCTCATCCCTGCAATAGGACACGATGGACTAGTTACATCAATTGAAAACCCTTCAGGTGTTTGAGTAACTAAGTCGCCATGACTCATCCAAGCTACTTGCTCTTTCGGCAATTTTTGAAATAGGGTTGAATCATTTTGAATAGAAATAGTTGCCTTACCATATTCACTATGGGTTGCTCCTTCAACTTTTCCACCGAAATGTTTTGTCATTAACTGCATTCCATAACATATCCCTAATACTGGGATGCCTAATTCAAAGATTTCCTCATCACAATGATAAGCATTTTCATCATATACACTGTTTGGCCCACCAGAGAAGATTATCCCTTTTGGGTTCATCTTTCTTATTTCTTCAGCTGTAATTGTATGCGGGTGTAATTCACTGTAAACACCCAATTCACGAATTCGTCGCGTTATTAATTGGTTATATTGACTGCCAAAATCAAGTACTACAACTATTTCTTCATAATGTTGCAAGCTTATCACCTCAATAGAATTTTTCAATCAAGTATGTTGTCTTTATCGTTTTTCAAAATCAAGGTAAAATATACCTTATGATATTGACAAATATACAGATCGTAACACAGTAGCTATGATAAATCTTCCAAAATTCAGCCTTTACCATAAATAATTATAATGTGCGATCAATGAGCACAATGATTATTTATGGTGATGATATCTTTACTTCATAAAAAGGGCTATCTTCGCATTCATTGTTGCTTTTCGTAATAAGAGCTAAAAACGATTATTTTTTTCTCAATAGACTATAACAATCTTTTAATACACATAAGTAACTCAAATACAAGTGAAAAAGCGACAAAGTTTACGAAAAGAGCCTAAAAAAACTAGAATCCCCCCTTTATTATATAAAGGCAGAAATTCTAGTTTTTTTGTACAAATAGAATTAACTGCCTTCATAGTCAGGTTATTATCGGTAACCCGGTAGAGACTCTTGAACCTTATTATCAAGGATATATGAAGGAAAAACACGCTGTATTTAATTGGCTGGATTTTTTCACTGCAAAACACATCTTATAATTTACACTATTCTATCAACCTACTACTACTTGGTCAAGATGCTGTCTTTTTAATTAAATTTTCCCATAATTCTACCGACTTTTCCCATTCGTCTTGTGCATTATCTTTGCGATATAATGCTCTTTCATAGCTTTTCGTTAGCTCTGTCATTTGTTGATGACCAAAATAAGAGTCGATATACGCAGCATAGGCTCTTAATGTTTGTCCCTCTTTGCGCCCAAGCCCATATACCGCTAACTGCTTTAGCAGTGCTGCATATGCCTTAAAGTAAACAACTTCATCCCTACGGTTTTTATATAACAAAATCATCACACTCGGATACCATTTTAATCTAGTTTTTCTTAATATGAAGAACATGAGGGTAGCAACGATAAGGACAATAGTTATAGGCTTCCATGGTATTGATATATTAGAGCTACTTTCCACTTCATATTTATTTGCTTCCTCTTCTTCTACTTCCTCTTCTTGTAATAGCTCTGGCTGTTGACTCTGAACTTCAGGTACATTAACCTCAGCAGCATCTCTATTAATATCTCGTCTAAAATCATATGGATTAGTAAAACCTTTTGTAGGCTCAAATGTAACCCATCCAATCTCTTCGAAATACACCTCAACCCAAGAATGGGCATTGTTATTCGTCACTTCATAAACGTCATGTTTAATCTTTTCTCCATTCGTAAAACCCTTTACCCATCGTGCAGGAATATCCAATGATCGTAATAGCACAACCATCGATGTAGAAAAGTTATCACAATACCCCTTCATCGTCTCAAACAAAAATTGATCAACATAATCTTCTTCTTCTCCAGGAATCGCTACATCCTCTGTTTCGTATTGAAAATTCACACTGTCAAAGTACGATTCAACAGCCTTCACTTTATCATATTGGGTTTCCTTACCTTCAGTAATTTCTTTAGCTAAATCACGTACTCTTGTTGGTAAAGTGTCTGGTAGTTGTAGGTACTTATAGATAAAACGATTTGATGCATCATATGGTTTCGCATTTTGTAAGGCTTCAACAGAATACTCAGGTAAATTATAGAGTGTCCTATAATATGTTAAACTGGTAAACTCTGAGTCTCGCTCAACATATAATCTTTCAGTCGTTTGGTTGAACTCAAGAGGAACGCCCTCGATTGATGTCAGTCCTAGCGGATATACGATAAATGGTTGTTGTTTCATCATATTTATTTGTGCTTCAACAGGAGTTTGTTCTACACTCTCGAAAGACCACCAATCACCATACACCTCAATTAATCTATCAAATGACCGTCGTCCAGAGCTTTCAGATGAAACCCAGCCCTTTCCAGTATAGACATCCTCAGTTTCTATTCTCCAGTAATGCTTCTCACTTGCTTCTACCGTAAAAACAACCTCGTCATCAGGAATAAAAGGGCCGCCTAACTGTGAACTATCTGATGAAAACCCAACCTTTTTCACACCACTACCGGTTCCATCATTACTTAGTACATACGATTTCAAATAGGGTACAGGGTCAGGCCATTGAGGTTCAGCTTTCGGAACGAGAAAACCGACAAAAGCAGATACGACAACAACAGCAAATGTAGGCAACAACCATTTTAAGAAAAAATCTCTTCTGTTGTTATTTAACAACTCAGTATCGATCGTCCGCTCATAATATAAAAAGCTTATCATAATTAAACCAATAACCAATATACGCACAATGGCATGTTCTGCTTCATATGGTGTAAACGTATCAATCACGGTTGTATATATAATTGTTAAAACAAAAAAGGTAAATATACGTTTTTGGTGCACAATCCAATAATGCATCAAGTAGCACATCATCCACAGCAAAATGAAAAATAGCAGACTTCGAAAATAACCTGTCATTTCTGTCCAATTACCGTCCAAAGCCATGGATATATTATATGATATCTCTTCATATATGAGATTTATCAACTCAATTTGAAAGAAGCTCCCGTCTTGGTAGGTCGTATGGAGCATATAAAACATGATTAATCCAGTAATAAGAAGTGATAGCCAAAAACGAATACGAAAATATAGTAATAGGAGACATATGACTAAAAAGACAAGGAATAATGATATACTTCCAGTATCGGTAATGAGAGTCAATGGTCTGAGCCACTCCCATAACAGAAAAAGGCTAAAGAGATATAAAACGATGTTCCTCACGTTAAATAGTTCATCTTGACGTATCATGGTCTACCCACCTCGTTAAACACATCTGTGAAACGTTCACCATATATAATCTTTGGTAGGATACGATTCTTTTCAATGCTTTCAATTAATTGAAGCTCCTCAGTTGATGGTTTAGCATCATTATCTTTAACAAGAATAAAAATGATGCTCGCGTTATTTAACGCCATTCGTTTCATAAATTGCATCATTTCTTCGTTAAGGTGTGTAGAAATAAGCATAATCGACACTGATCGATGGTATTTTGCTATTTCACCTTCTAACTGTGCAGTAAATGCCACTTCCTCTTCGGCCTTGACTCTTGCTAAATGATGCTGAATTTGTTGCTTTTGAATTCCCCCACTTCCTAAGGGAATCTCTACGTTATCTTTTCCTATTGAGATAAACCCGATTTGCGATCCTCTTTGTAATATTGCATTAGTCACCGAAGCTGCAAATGTAACCGAATGTTCAAATGCTACAGAACGTGATCGATCGAAAAAAACGACAATATCGTTGCTTTGCTGTTGCTCAAATTCCTTTGTCATAATCGTATTTTTTCTTGCTGTCGATTTCCAATCAATCCATGAAAAGCGATCACCATTTCTATATTCTCTTACACCTGTTGTAACAGCTGTTTCACGATGAACCTTCAAACGTGAAGACGTCATACCTTGTTCAAATTGGTTTTCGCCTTGAGAATAGACCATATCAATACACTTCGGATAAACTAATATTGAGTGTTCAGCAATATAGTTTCGCTCTTTTTCAATTAACCCAAGAAAATCACCTGTTTTAACTCTTATGTTAGACAGCTTAAATTCTCCTCTTGGAATAGACTCGATAATATATTCATACGAATAACTCCTCTTTAACCATGAAAAAACAATAACCTTTGATCTTTTTGATTGTATAGCATTAAGTAATGATTCTGGTAAGGTCTCTTCTATTAAAATATATAATAGCGGAAGTGGATATTTTCGTCTTATCGTAATAGTTCCAGTCAGTTTTTCTCCTGCGATAAACTGACTTTGATTAATATTACGTTCTACCTCAAAGAACCTGATAGGGTATATTGCTAAGATGAGAGAATAACATACAAACGGTAAAAAACTAAAAAATAAAAACCAACTAACGAAACCACCCTGAAACATCGCATATACAAAAATACCTGCTAATAATAGAAGTATTAAAAAGAACTTTCCGAAAAACAGTACAAAATTATTTACCTTTTTCATAATTACCTCAGCGATCTTTGACGTTGAATAGGTATACTTGTTCTTTTAATTACTTGTTCAATAATATCCTCTGTACTTAAACCTTCGAACTTTGCTTCCGATTTTAAAATAATGCGGTGAGAAAGAACAAACTGTGCTAAATATTGTACATCATCTGGGATTACGTAATCTCTATCATGGATAAGAGCAAATGCCTGACAAGCTTTCATAAGCGCGAGCGAACCCCTTGGACTAACTCCTAAGTACGTAGATGTATGATTACGTGTCCCTAAAACAAGGTTAACAATATACTGTTTCAATTGATCATCCACATAAACTTCTTTCACTTCATCTTGTAGTTGGCTAAGCTCTCCTAAATCTATCACTGACGTTAACTCATCTATCGGCTTACTTTTCTCCGCTCTTGTCAACACTTCGATCTCTTCTTGCACAGTTGGATATCCCATTTTCATTTTTAGTAAAAAACGATCCAGTTGCGCTTCAGGTAGTGGATAAGTTCCTTCATATTCAATTGGGTTTTGTGTAGCCATAACGAAAAATGGCTTTGATAATGACCATGAAATCCCATCAATGGTTACACTACCTTCCTCCATTGCTTCTAATAAGGCTGATTGTGTTTTTGGTGATGTTCGATTAATCTCATCTGCCAAAACAATATCTCCCATAATAGGGCCTGGTCGAAATTCAAATTTCAGTTCCTTTGGATTATAAATAGAAACCCCAGTTACATCAGATGGTAATAAGTCTGGGGTAAATTGAATACGTTTAAAATCTGCATTAACGGATTTTGCAAGCGAACGTACCATCATCGTTTTACCAACACCAGGTACATCCTCTAGCAACACATGTCCCTCAGCCAACAGAGCAGTTAAGCTTAAGATGGTAATGTCCCGTTTTCCTATCATTACTTTTTCAATATTTTCAATAACTTTATTTAGTACTGGATGAAACGTAGCAGCAACTTCCATATTTATCCCCCTGTAAAATAAAATGTTTAATATCTATGATTCGACAATAGATGATGAAATCCTACTATTTACATATTCTATAAAAATAGCTATCTAAGTTCAAGACAATGACAATAATTCCATTATAAAGGAAGTTGTTATTTAGTAGCTAGAAATATCCATTTGGTAAATAGTTTCCTTGTTAAATAATGTAATTAACGCCCGTGTTTTTTCATAATAAAATGAATGTTTCTGTCTTTCTTAACATATATATCTTAGATACATTTTGATAAAAGGAGCTGAGGAAATGAACCCTCAAAATACTCCACTTTATTTTTTTGATCCATATGTTTATCAAGCCTTATCTTCTATCCGCGGGACAAATGTCGTAGTTCAAACAACACAAGGTTCATTAAGAGGGATTTTACAAACAGTTATGCCCGATCATATTGTCATTGAAGTTAGTAAATCACCATTTTTCGTGAGAACCCAGCACATTGTTTGGATATCGCCTACTCAAGGTTAAAAGGAGGCATTACCATGTTTAAACGAGTTAACCGTTTGCAAATTGCTCTAACTATACCTGAGCACGGAGATGCCAACGCTGCTGCTGCAGTCCAAGAATTACTTGGGGGTCGCTTCGGTGAAATGTCAACATTGAATAACTATATGTACCAGTCCTTCGGCTTTCGTAATAAATCTAAATTTAAACCCTTCTATGATCTTGTCGCTAGCATTACTGCTGAAGAGTTTGGGCATGTTGAACTGGTGAACAACACAATAAATTTATTGTCAAGAGGCATCACATTTCCAGGAGACCCAAACATTACACCACTTCAAAACGGCTTAAATAAACGAAATACGTACCAATATATTGCTACAGCGCAGACAGCCTTACCAGGTGACTCAATGGGTAAAGCCTGGACAGGAGATTACGTGTTCAATAGCGGAAACCTCGTACTTGATCTTTTGCACAATTTCTTCTTAGAACTAGGTGCTCGTACACATAAAATGCGTGTATATGAAATGACGGATCATCCAACTGCGAGGGAAATGATTGGCTATCTATTAGTACGAGGAGGCACTCATGCACTCGCATATGCTAAAGCACTAGAAATTGCAACAGGTGTTGATGTCAAGAAAATGCTCCCAGTGCCTGATCTAGACAATTCAAAATTTGATTATGCTAGAAAATATGAAGAACAAGGATTGAATAACATCTTATACACATGGAGTGATACAGACTATAAAGACATTAATAAAATTTGGAAAGGTACTAACCCTGAAAATGGCGAGCCATTAGCAGTCATAGAGGGGACACCTGAAGGTGCTCCAATACCAGACTTAGATGATATGCCAGAAGAATTTGCGCCAGGAATCGATAGAGATGATTATGAACGGATTGCTAAGAAACTGATGGAGAATTTGTAACATATTTTAGAGATTTAGAAGTTGGGGATTTTACAAGGCTGAGAGAAAAGCAGTGAAAGTGGTTTTCTCTCAGCTTTTTTTATCATACACTCTTGCTTTTACTACTTTCATGAATCTTGTACAAACAAAGGAGACAGTATAGCAAGAAGACTATATTCACCTTCATCGATATAATGATATTTTTTTCCTCAATTATTTGTCCAGATTAGTCTTCCCATAACACTTTTATCTTGTCTTTTATATACTAGGTATAGTTAAATACAAATAAAAAAGCCCACCCTATAATAAAGTGTACCCTTTGTAAAGGACAGTTTTAAAAAAAGCCTAGGCTACATTAAGAAGGTGATCTCTGTATTGAACAGGGGTCATCTTCTTTAAATTCCATTGATATCTGTATTTATTG
>NZ_JBPXRQ010000074.1:0-12143 GCF_051842895.1 Cytobacillus sp. Hm23 | reverse complement strand
TTAATTAGTCTTAACTTGGCATTAGAGTCACCGAAGGTGGCTTAATAGCTTGTTTTGTACTCTATTTAAGACAAGGGATGCTCCATCAAATTGTACAACAATTAGTTGGAGAGGTTCACAAAGTGCCCCTTTGTTAAAGTGTAGGAGTATTACATTGAAACAAAAATTGAAGCTTACATGTAAACGTTGCTGTTCGTAAAAGAGTTATATGCACCTTTTATTCTCTAGACACTAGAAAAGAACATATCCTACACATCAGTTACTCATTTGTAATAAAAAAAGACCATTTAATTTACGTAAAGAGGTAAATTAATTGATTTTTTTAACGGACTTCTAATCATAATTTCAAGTGGTTTGAAACACACTAGTGATGTACAATATACAATTTGTATTGGAGGGTTAGTATTGACTAATAGACCAAAGCCTGATGATCGTAATGATAATGTAGAAAAGTTACAAGATATGGTGCAAAATACGATTGAAAATATTGAGGAAGCACATGAAACAATGGAATTTGCTAGTGATGAAGAACGAGAGCAAATCGAGGCAAAAAATCAGCGTAGAGAAGAAAGCATTGCAGCGATGAGAGAAGAAATTAAAGATGAGGCTCAAGACCGTGAAAACGGTTATAAGTAATATTCTATCCAAAGACCAACCTAGAAGACTTTAATGCTACAAATTAAGTGACCTTTAAGACATGATTTCGGGAATAACCGGCTCATGTCTTTTATTGTTTAATGAGTGTTGTTGTGAAAAAAGTGATTGATTAATTGTTGTTGTAACATACCCTTTCTAAAAATAAATATAGTCATTCATAAAGAGACTCAAATTTATTCATGCTTATTTCACATATATGGTGTAGTGTTTTAATAAGCACGATATTTTACTTGCTCTTCGTTTCATGTAAAATTACAATGAGCTGTTTTATTATTGATTGGTGCTAATCGTTCGAATATATAAGAACGCATTCGTGGCATCATTTCTACTTTTTTTAATTTTTTATGTACTCATAAAACTCATCGTAAAATAGTAACAAAGTTTACGAAAAAAGCCTAACAATTAAAATTCTAAAAAAAGCATTAAAATGATCGTAGGGGGAGTTAAGGTTGTTAAAATCAAAGAAAAAAATAGAAGTTCGTTATGCTGAAACAGATCAAATGGGGGTTGTTAATCATGCAAATTATTTAACATGGATGGAAGTAGGCAGAACAAAGTATATTCAAGATTTGGGATTTTCTTATGCGGCAATGGAGGATGATGGAATTTTGTGTCCAGTTCTTGAAGCACATGTTTCATATAAAAAGCCAATACGGTATGGAGAAATTGCAGAAATTACAACTTGGGTTGAAGAATATGATGGGTTGAGAGTCGTGTATGGTTACGAAATTGTCAATTCCGAAAGCCAATTAGCTGTTTGTGGCACAACGAAGCATGTGTGTGTAAAAAAAGATTCTTTCCGCCCAATCAGTATAGCTAAATATTTTCCTGAATGGCATGAAGAATATGAAAAGGTAAAAAAACAACAATAATAATATTTTATGACGCAATGGAATAGAAAAATAATAGTTAATTGACAAAGTTTTTACAATAACATACAGACAAGGCGTCCCATAGCCTCCACATTCACAAATGGGACAGCCTTTACGTCTAAAGGAATATTTCAAGATTTTTTACTTTCAGATCGTCTCTTCTATAGAGCTGTTATCGTAATAATTGTTGCTTTTCGTTCTAAGAAATAAACAAGGATACAACAATAGTTTTATGGCATCTTTTCTTCTGTAATATGATGATAATCATCCAAAGGCGTCTTTTATTATGAAATATCATGCTAAGGTTGTTCATTTAGCCATTGATACATATGTTCCATTGTATCATTATACATTTCTTCATATAGATGGTCATTGTTGGAACTAATTAATTCACTTAAAATATGTGTTTCGAAATTACTTTGATATTGATTCGAAACATATGTAGGAGTAAATGTTGGATTGTCTAAGTGTATTTCATTTACATTACCTGAAAAGCTTTTCGTTACAGTTATTTCAAATAATCCTCCTATATCTTTATAGTCATTATATTGTCCTGACAGAAAGTTACCTAGTGAATAAACGACTATACTCTTCAAGCTATCATCTCTTTCAATCCACTCAATTGGCTGTAGTACATGTGGATGATGACCTAAAATAATGTCTACCCCCTCATTTGCTAGTAAATGAGCATGTTCTTGTTGTTGAATGGTTGGGAACCGTTCATATTCATTTCCCCAATGCATACTTACAACGATAACATCTACAGCCGTCCTCAATTTGTTAATATCCTCTTTCATCTTCGTCACATTTGTTACATTAACTAAGTATTCCTTTCCTGTAGGTATAGGTAAGCCATTTGTTCCATATGTATAAGCAAGAAAACCTACTGATATCTTATTTTTTTCAAGTATACGTGGTTGTTTTTTATCTTGATTACTATTATATCCTCCAACATAAGCCATATTGATTTTATCGTAGTAAGCAGTAGCATTTAATATGGCACGTTCTCCACGATCAAGCGTATGGTTATTTGCAATAGAAACAATATCAACGCCAGCAGCTTTTATAGTATCAGCTATGTTATAAGGGCTATTAAATCGTGGGTAAGTTGAAATTCCTAACTCTTTACCACCAATCATGGATTCTTGGTTGGCAAATGTAATGTCTGGTTTTGTTAGTAAGGGAAATACATTTGACATCATAGGTGTAAAATCATAACCATCCGTTGTTTTAGCATCATTATAAACTGTACTATGCAATAATATATCTCCAACTGCTCCTATCGTTAAGCTGGTCGTGAAGTTTTTTTGGGACAAGTGATGAGTTTTATTATGATGAGCTTTAACAACTACCTGAACGCTTTGAGTATTAATAGATGTTAAAGAAAACCAACTAAAAACGGATATAAAAACTGCTACAGTCGTTCCAAATGAAACGAACAAAATTTTCCGAGACATCATATGTTTACCTCTATTTCTTTATTTACATAAATTATAACAATTATTATAAAATTAGGTAATAGAAATGCGGTATATATATAGGAAATATGTTTAATAAACAAATATAAATCATAAAGTATATTTTTAAGGGGGAATTCCCCCGCATTACATACTTACAAATAAAACCAAAGATAAAATACTCCTAAAAGAATAAAGAAAAATGTTAGCACATCTTCTCCCTCCATTTTGTTCAAAGAAAAGGCTTAAATCTGTTCTCCTAAATCTGCTAAATATATAACATACTAATTAAGATTCAGGATGTTAGGTAAATAAAATTTTCATATCGCAGGTGATGGGTTAGTTTATGTAATTTACAAAAATAAAGTATGTTCTAATGTCCTAAATTGATAAAAAATTGTTTTATTAAAACGTCGTATTTCTCCACAATGAAAAAAGGAACTTCAAATAGAAATTCCTTAAAAATAGTAATATGTTGTTGTGAAACATTGATTGTTGCTTTACATTCAAAAATATATGCACGTATACATTTATAGTTCGAGGCACCTTTGCTGTGATTATAATCATCATGATGTTAATTTGTAATAAAATAACAACAAAGCTAACGAAAAGAGTCATAAGAAAAAAATATTATGTATGGTTGGACTTAAAACGTTACCATAATTTTGCTTTCGGTTCTGTTCTATTAATTAGTCGTTGTATATTAGCTCTATGGCGATAAATAATAAATATTGTTAAAACACTAACTACGATAATTAACGGCACATCTTTTGTATAAAAGCTATAAAAGACTGTAAGAATACCTGCAATCATAGAAGAGAGTGAAACATATCTTGTTATAATCAAAAGAAGAAAGAATACGATTATAGCGAACAAGAAAGTCAACGGCTGATAACCTAGCAGAACGCCACCCGATGTCGCTACTGCTTTACCACCTTTAAACTTTGCAAACACTGGAAACATATGACCTACTGATGCAAATAATCCGATTAATAATGGGTGAATATCAACTTCAATGAGAAAAGGCAGTAGTGCAGCTAACGTTCCTTTTAAAATATCACCCAGAGTTACAATTATCCCTGCTTTTTTCCCCAATACACGAAAGGTGTTAGTACCACCTAAATTTCCACTCCCATGATCACGTATGTCTATATTATACCCTACTTTTCCAACTATAAGCCCAAATGGGATGGAACCTAATAGATATGCAATTACAATAATCATTACTTCTGACATTTATGAATCTCCTTTGGTAACAACGTTTCTATTTCTTTCATTTTACCACTTCTAACTAAAAACACCATACAATTTCATGAACATAAAAAAAATTATACGAAAGGAAGAATTTATTCTTTTCAATTTGTGATTTATTGCGTAATATGTCGATAGGAGGGGATTTTATGTCGAGGCTTGAAACGTATAAAGAGAAAAAAACTAAAACACCCTATATTGTAATGGGATTAAGTATATCTTTTATAATGATAGTTTCTAGTATTTTATTATATATTTATTTATTACCTTCAACAGAAAGTACTGATTACTTTCAGGAGGAGAATGACATTGTTTTTGAAGGCGAGATGATGTCTACTGCTTATGTTGTTGATGACGCAGTTTATTTCCCGTTTTCATTTATTCAAGAAAAGATAGATTCTTCTATTGTTTTTGATGAAAACTCGAATTCTATTATTATTACTACGAGGAATAAAGTTTTACAGCTTCCTTCAGAGTCGTTAACTTATTTTATAAATGAAGAACCATTTAAGTTAGAGGTGCCAGCTTTAGTTACTGAGGCGGGTGAACGTTATATTAATATTGATCAAATATTACAAATCTACCCAATAGAAGTGAATTTGAATGATGAAACATCCGCGATTATTGTTCAAAAACACGGTCAAACAATGTTAACAGGTGTTGTAAAAGATAAATTAAATGAGCATGAATCAAGATTGAGGGTAGAGCCATCTCTTAAGTCAAAATACGTTGCGGAGTTAGAAGGAAATGAATCTATTGTAATTGAAAAAGATGATCATAGTGAATATTACTTCATCAGAAAGAAAAACGGGATTGCAGGGTATGTTAAAAAGAATACGATAAGTTTAAACAAACCGACGACGGTTAATATAACGAGAGACTTACCTGCAGAACAAAGAATATTAATAGATGGGCCTATAAATTTAACATGGGAAGCTGTGTACTCAAAAAATCCTGATACATCAACAATGCCACAGATGAACGGTGTAAATGTAGTTTCTCCGACTTGGTTTTCATTGAAAAATAATGAGGGAGATGTTATGAATTTGGGATCTACAGCATATTCCGAATGGGCTAAACAACGTAATTATCAAGTTTGGGCTGTATTTTCTAACGATTTTGATCCTGAAAAAACCCATGAAGCATTTAAAGATTTTGATACAAGACAAAAAATTATTCGCCAATTACTTCAATATAGTCAAATGTATGAGCTAGATGGGATCAACATTGACATTGAAAATGTCAATTTGGAAGATGGACCTCTCGTCACACAATTTGTAAGAGAAGCAACACCTTACTTGCATGAAGCAGGGCTAGTTGTAAGCATGGATGTAACTTTTATATCTGAAAGTGAGAATTGGTCTAAGTTTTATGAAAGAGAAAAGTTAGCCGATGTTGTCGATTATATGATGGTTATGGCGTATGATGAACACTGGGCATCGTCACCTATTGCAGGTAGTGTAGCTAGTTTCCCTTGGGTGGAAAATAACCTAGAAAGAATACTAGAAGTGGTTCCTAACGACAGATTAATATTAGGTGTCCCGCTATACACACGAATATGGGAAGAGAAAGAGAATGATAATGGTGCTATAGAAGTATCTTCAAAGGCGCATTCTATTAAATATGTTCGTGAGTGGATGAATGAACGTAATCTCGAACCAGTATATGACGAAAAATCTGGACAATACTACGTCGAATATATGGATGAAAAAGAACAAGCGATGTATAAAATTTGGATTGAGAATGACTATTCATTACAAAAGAGAGCTCAAATTGTACATTCGTATCAGTTGGCTGGTATAGCTACTTGGGCTAGAACGTTTGGTAATGAAGATGCATGGACAGCCCTTTCTGACTCGTTAAAACATATCCAAGTCACACAAAAGTAAGAGATGGAACATTGGTTTTGTTCCTTGTATGTAATTAGAGCAGATTGGATAGTGATGTGTTTAAAATACGTAAGCAATCTATTTCTGACCTTAAGATGATAGTGATACAATTAGTATATAACTAATACATGGAGATGATTAGATGGCAATTGAAATTCCAAATCGAGAAAAATTGGGAGAGATCTTGAAGAAAAGTAAACGAGTTGCGGTTGTTGGACTATCTGCCAATCCAGAAAAAACATCGTACAAAGTTAGTAAAGTAATGCAGGATGCTGGATATGAGATCATCCCAGTCAATCCAACTGTTAATGAAGTATTAGGTGTCAAAGCAGTGAAATCTCTTCAAGAGATTGAAGGTCATGTAGACATTGTCAATGTATTTCGTCGGTCAGAGAAACTTTATGACGTTGCTAAAGAATTTGTAGAAATAGATGCTGATGTTTTTTGGGCTCAACTAGGACTTATTAATGAAGAAGCATATCATCTTTTAAATGATAAAGGATATACTGTTGTTATGGATAGGTGTATTAAAGTTGAATATGCTGCTACAAAGTAAGTTTGATCTCATTCTTCAATGCATGCATTATTTTGCATAATTTTTTTACAAATGCGACACACTATAAAAACAACATGGTTGAATAATTGTTACTTTGTCATCCATGTCGCAAAATAAGTAAATGTTCACAAATTTTCCTCCCTCTTAGAGTACTCATGAAAATTGAGTACTCTTTTTCTATATGTCAAAATTTCATTCAATAGGTTCATTTAAACTTTCACTTTAAGTAGGCTTTGGTCGCATTCATTGTTGCTTTTCCTAAAAAACCTCAACATTAAAATAACTAATATTCGGTTGACATCATTTCTTCTCTAAAGACTACAAGAGACATATGATACACATCAGTTACTCAAATTTATGTAACAAAGGCACAAATTTTACGAAAAGAGCCTTTCTTAAATTATTTATCATTCATAGGCTAGAAAAATTAAATTTGTAAAAATGAGAGGGTTTTAAAAGAAGAAAAAATTTTTGTCCTTGTGATAAGAGGGCATTACCATATATTATATAAAATAGGAGTAGTAGTTTTAATCCTTTTCTAAAAGGTGTATAATTAGAACACCCGTTCTTTTTATGGGTAAAAAGAAACTAAACAAATTATATAGGAGCTATACGATAATCCACCTTTAGTGCCTATCCCCTCGAGATCATTACCAAACATCCTATCGGGTGAAATGACTCGAATGCTGATCAGGGATAATCGAGGCGTTTACGCATTTATTTTGTACTATAACAAGATTAAATAGTTGTTGTGTATGTTTTTTGTATTGAGGAGGTAGTTTTTTGTCTAAGCAAAGTTTTGAATATAATGATGAAGCCATCCAGGTGCTAGAAGGGCTGGAAGCTGTACGAAAACGTCCAGGTATGTACATAGGAAGTACGGACACGCGAGGGCTACATCATTTAGTATATGAAATTGTTGATAATTCCGTAGATGAAGCTTTAGCTGGTTATGGAAACCACATAAAAGTTACGATACATAAAAATCAAAGTATTAGTGTAGTTGATAAAGGCAGAGGCATGCCAGTTGGCATGCATAAATCAGGAAAACCCACTCCTGAAGTTATACATACTGTTTTACATGCGGGTGGAAAGTTTGGACAAGGTGGTTATAAAACAAGTGGAGGGTTACATGGTGTAGGTGCATCTGTCGTTAATGCACTTTCCGAGTGGTTAACTGTAACGATCCGTCGTGATGGAAACGTATACGAACAGAAGTTCGAACACGGAGGAAGTGTAGTTTCTGCACTTGAAAATAAAGGGCGAACGAATCAAACGGGTACAACAACTCACTTTAAACCAGACCCAAGCATATTTAGTACAATTACATATAACTTTAATACATTGTGTGAGAGATTGCGTGAGTCAGCATTTCTGTTAAAGGGTCTAAAGATTGAGCTCATAGACGAGCGGCATAATGAGCAAGAAATATTTCACTATGAGAATGGCATAGAGGCTTTCGTTCAATATTTAAACGAGGAGAAGGATACACTACACCCAGTGATATCATTTGAAGGGGAACAAAACGACATTGCAGTTGAATATTCCTTCCAATTTAATGATGGATTTTCAGAAAACATCCTTTCATTCGTGAATAATGTAAGAACGAAGGATGGGGGAACCCATGAATCGGGTGCCAAAACAGCAATGACGCGTGCTTTTAATGAATATGCCCGCAAGGTAGGATTATTAAAGGAAAAAGATAAAAACCTTGAGGGATCAGACATTCGTGAAGGGCTTGCTGCCATCGTGTCTGTCAGAATTCCAGAGCAGTTACTTCAATTTGAAGGGCAAACGAAAGGGAAGTTAGGGACAAGTGATGCACGCTCAGCAGTTGATGCTGTTATAACGGAGAATTTGGCTTATTTCTTTGAAGAAAATCCTGATGTTAGTTCATTATTAGTAAAAAAAGCTATTAAAGCATATCAAGCTCGAGAAGCTGCTAGAAAAGCTCGAGAAGAAGCAAGGAACGGCAAGAAACGAAAGAAATCTGAAGGTACTTTAAGTGGTAAGCTTACACCAGCTCAATCGCGAAATCCACATAAAAATGAGCTTTATTTAGTTGAAGGTGATTCTGCCGGTGGATCTGCTAAGCAAGGGAGAGATCGTCGATTTCAAGCTGTGTTGCCTTTACGTGGAAAGGTTATTAATACAGAAAAAGCTAAGCTTGCAGATATATTTAAAAATGAAGAAATTAATACAATTATACATGCAGTAGGTGGAGGAGTTGGCTCAGAGTTTTCTGTGGAGGATATTAATTATGATAAAGTAATCATCATGACTGATGCCGATACAGATGGAGCACATATTCAAGTGCTTTTACTTACATTTTTTTATAGATATATGAAACCACTCGTTGATGCAGGTAAAATATTTATCGCTCTGCCACCACTATATAAAGTTAGTAAAGGAACTGGAAAAAAAGAAGTGTTAGAATATGCTTGGTCTGAGGACGAGCTGAAATTAGCTATTGATAAGATAGGTAAAGGGTATACAATTCAGCGTTACAAAGGGCTTGGTGAAATGAACGCTGATCAGCTTTGGGAAACAACTATGAATCCTGAAACGAGAACACTTATTCGTGTAAGGATTAATGATGCTGCAAGAGCAGAGCGACGAGTTACAACTTTAATGGGTGATAAAGTTGAACCTAGACGTAAATGGATTGAAAGTAACGTAGCTTTTGGTTTAGAGGAAGAAACGAATATTTTAGACAATGATAACTTGTCGGTCGTGGAGGAGGATTAAGAATGTCACAAATAGAAACAATTCGAGAATTACCACTAGCAGATGTTCTCGGCGACCGCTTTGGTAGATATAGTAAGTACATTATTCAGGAACGTGCGTTACCTGATGCTAGGGATGGGCTGAAGCCAGTACAAAGACGTATATTGTATTCTATGTATGTTGAAGGAAATATAGCTGACAAAGCCTTTCGTAAATCAGCAAAAACTGTTGGTAACGTGATTGGTAATTACCATCCACATGGTGATACATCAGTCTATGATGCCATGGTGCGTATGACGCAAGATTGGAAACTGCGTAATTTGTTGGTTGAAATGCACGGGAATAATGGAAGTATTGATGGTGACCCGCCAGCTGCTATGCGTTACACAGAGGCAAGGCTTTCATCAATTGCTTCAGAGCTGTTAAGAGATATTGATAAAAATACAGTAGAGTTCATACCGAATTTTGACGAAACGAGTAAAGAGCCAGTTGTGTTACCTGCAATGTTTCCGAACCTATTAGTGAACGGTTCCACAGGGATTTCTGCAGGGTATGCGACCGAAATTCCTCCACATCATCTAGGTGAAGTAATAGATGGTGTAATTATGCGAATTGACCGTCCAAACTGTACAATTGATGACTTAATGACAGTTATTAAAGGTCCTGACCTACCAACGGGAGGTATCATTCAAGGAGTAGAAGGGATTAAAAAAGCATATCAAACTGGTAAAGGTAAAATGATCATTCGGGGTAAAACGTCGATTGAATCCATTAGGGGTGGTAGGCAACAAATTGTCGTAACTGAAATCCCATATGAAGTAAATAAAGCCAACTTAGTAAAGAAAATAGATGATTTACGCCTAGACCGTAAAGTCGAAGGGATTTCAGAGGTTCGTGATGAAACCGATCGAACGGGATTACGAATCGTTATAGAATTAAAGAAGGATGCAGATGCACAAGGCGTGTTAAATTATTTATTAAAGAATACGGACTTGCAAATTCCGTATAGCTTTAATATGGTAGCTATCCATCAAAAACGTCCGAAGCTAATGGGCTTAGCAGAAATGCTTGATGCGTACATTAGACACCAAGTAGAAGTGGTAAAAAACAGGTCGCAATATGAATTAAATAAAGCACAAGATAGACATCATGTCGTAGAAGGGCTCATGAAGGCATTATCGATATTAGATGAAGTGATCTCAACCATTCGTTCGTCAAAAGATAAAAAAGATGCCAAAATAAATCTCATTAGTGCGTTTCAATTTACTGAGCCGCAAGCGGAAGCAATTGTTACATTACAGCTATATCGTCTAACAAATACAGACATTACTCAACTTGAACAAGAAGCAGCTGAATTGTTAGAAAAAATAGCTGAACTAACAGCAATTTTAACTAGTGAAAAAAGGTTATTTTCTGTCATAAAAAAAGATTTAAGGAAGCTTCGAAAAAAATATGCCGATAACCGACGTTCGATTATTGAAGCTGAAATAGAGGATTTAAAAATCAATTTAGAAGTGATGGTTGCTCCTGAGGATGTAATTGTCACTGTTACGAAGGACGGATATGTGAAAAGAACGAGTCTTCGTTCATATTCTGCTTCAAATGGACAAGATTTTGCTATGAAAGAATCAGACAGGCTGTTAGGAATGTATGAAATAAATACAACTGATGTCTTGTTGATTTTTACTAACAAAGGTAATTATTTGTATTGCCCGGTCCATGAGTTGCCTGATATACGTTGGAAAGACCTTGGACAACATATTGCAAATATCGTAAACATTGATCGAGATGAACAGATTATTAAAGCAATTCCTATTAAAGAGTTCAAGGCCAGTCAATTTTTATTATTTGTCACAAAAAACGGTATGGTGAAGAGAACCATTTTGGACCAATATAAAGCAACACGATATTCTCGAGCATTAGTAGCAATTAATTTAAAAGATAATGATGAAGTCATTGATGTTGAAATGACAGATGGGACTAATGATATTTTTCTAGCAACCTACTTTGGATATGGCTTATGGTTTCATGAAAATGAAGTAAATGTTGTTGGAGCGCGTGCGGCAGGAGTCAAGGGAATCAATTTAAAAGATGGCGATTATGTCGTAAGTGGAATCATAGCTCAACAGGAACAGCAGCCTGATCTAGTAGCTATAACACATCGCGGTGCAATTAAAAGAATGAAATTGACAGGGTTTGAAAAAACATCTCGTGCCAAACGTGGTGTAGTTATGTTACGTGAACTAAAAAATAACCCTCATCGTTTAGTTGGTGTTGTTTTTGTTACTCAAAATGAGGGAGTATTTTTCCAAACTGAAAATGATGTGATTCATTCTGTTGATCCAATCAGCCTTAGACCAGCCGATCGATATAGCAATGGTTCATTTATTATTGATGTACAAGATGCAGGACAAGTGAGTGAGATATGGAAGGAAAATAACAAGGAATAATTAGTTTTGGAAAAACCAGTTTTTTACACTGGTTTTTTTATTTTGCTTCGGTAAATATTAATTTTTTTTATTTAATTTGGCGAATACACATACAGGACAAATAGGCATTTGAACAAAAAAATAGCGACGCATTCCCCTTCAAAATCTATTTGATTTAGTGGAGGGTAGTCGCTAAGGTCTTCATTCACCTTGTTCTTCAATGTATTTTTTTATTATGTCAATGGTAGCTCCTCCTGTAGTTAAAACCATATAACTACGGTTCCAAAAATAAGGTTTCCAATAGT
>NZ_JBPXRQ010000073.1:0-13241 GCF_051842895.1 Cytobacillus sp. Hm23 | reverse complement strand
TATTACTATAATCACAAACGGATTAAGGCAAAACTAAAAGGCATGAGTCCGATTCAATACCGAAATCATGCACTAGTAGCTGCCTAAATATCTGTGTCTAACTTTTTGGGTTCAGATCACTGGTACAGTCCTTTGCTATTTAGAGTCGTGCAATTCCTGGCAGCTACCGATAATTGCTATTATGTAAACTAGATTTGCATATGGTATTCATTGATATACAGACAAAATACTAATCAATGAAAATATTATATTTTTTAAAAAATTTCACAAAAAAGTGTGATAAATTTCAATTTCATTCGTCTTACATATGTAATTAATCTAAGGAGGAGATTTAAATGAAAAAGCTAACTAAAATTGCAAGTTCTTCAATTTTATCCCTAGGTTTGTTAATAGGTATGTTAGGAACTACAGCTAGTGCAGCAGGAGAGTATGTCCCAATAAGAGAATTATTTCCCGACGCAACTATAACATACGACAACGCCACACAAACTGCATATGTTCAACGTGATAACGGCCTTTCAGAATATTGGAAATGTGATAAAGTGGAAAACGGAACATGTTACATATGGTGGGACGAATAAAAACAAAGATGTCCACTCTATAACTCAGAGATTGAGTTATAGAGTGGACTTTTCTATATGATAATAATTAAAGAAACGTTTTTTCTATTATGTATACATAATATGTATAACAATAATCCACAATATAGTTGAGATTAAGAGGTATAGAGCAACCTGTAATCCTCTAATGTACCCTCGCTTTACTTGGAAGGATATTTTGTTATTTTCTATTAATCTCTTTTCGTTTTTTCTCAAAGATCTCATGTTGTCATAGAAATACCAGTGAAACAAGCTATTGAGTAAATCTGTATTCATCATGAAAAAACACCTCCTCAAACTTTATAATTCATATATAAATTGTCATTAACCTACTTTTGTAAAGCTTGGAGGGTATGTTGATAATACTTCAATTACATCATTTAATGTTAAGAATACATAATGTGTTACTGAACTTGCTTCGTATATACCCGAACTCTCTTCAAGAAATCTGCTTAAATAAGTCGACTTTTTCACTTTAAATAAAGACCATTCACAATAAAACGACTCCTCATATTTTTGATATAGATAATCTAACATATGAATTAAAGTACCTCTATCTGTATTAGCATAAGATAATACACCTACTTCAAATTTTACAAAAAAACTATTTCTTCCATATTCATCACTGAATCTTAAAGAAAACCCCTCTTCACTATCACTTAGTGATTCATTGTAAATGTTTGGAGAAACGTCAAACATTGGCATCCATCTTTCCCACTCCACTTTACTTCCCTCGCTATCTTCGAACTCGATTAAGTTGTATTTAGTTTTTTTAGATTCTAATAGAATCCTGATTACACCTCGTAAATTCAAGGATCAAAATTAAACAGGATAGGTATTATCGTTTTTATTTCATAACGTTATGTTTATTTGTGCACAATCCTATTTTCTCAAAATAAAAAAAAAGATATAGACTTATATTTCATTTTTTTATATCATGTAGATAGAGTTCTTTTAAAAAGTTAATTATATTAATATAAAAAAGTAAAACCACAGATTGGTTCTGTGGTTTTTTCTGTATCTATAAGTGTGAGAAACACATTAATCATTGTGTTTATTAATTTCACTCCAGATGAGAAACTCGCTTATATCGCTGTACCATAATGTACACAATGTCCATTGGGTTGCATAAAATTAATTAAATTGACCCGGCACATTTATACAAGCATAACTTACATAACTTATATAAAATAAAAGTACACCCTTTATTATCACTCTCCCCTCCCTGATGTCTCCTCCATTCATGTACGATCAGGGAGGGTTTAGTTAAACTCTCAAACTACTCCCTATCCATTTATTGCGAATAGGGAGTATTCCTCTCTCATAATAAACATACTTTTAGGAGTGCTTTCTCTACCTGTCTGCCTTCACAGTTGCTAATAATATATTATCTAATCTAAACGATCTTTTTCTATTTCTTAAAAAACAATAAACAACTACAGTTTCCTTACCTACATCCATCACCCTAATTGCTCTTTGTGTAATAATCCCCTTTTGATCTGCTTTTCTTAATAAGTCTCGCATTCCAAGCATCCTTTGGTCTTATCATATACGAACATACATTCTAATCCGATTTATTATTCGAACGTATTCTCGTATATAATAAATACAGAGGTGATACTTTTGAAAGATAGAGGAATAATGAAATGAATGCCTGCATTTATACAACCGGAACATATGAAGATGATGAAAAAAGCAAAGGCTGATTATTATAAGATGCAAAAGCCTGTATTAGATGAGCATGAGATAGAGGAAATAAACAGTACAATCCTGATGGCTATGGAGTTTACACAAGAAGTGACTGTAACGTATTTTGAGGATGGAGCGTTTAAACCGTGCATGGGACATATTCATTTTGTAGATCAGCTCAACAAACATATATGAGTAGTCGATAAATTTGAAGATATACACCGAATTAAATTCGAGGACATAATAAACGTGCAAATAATATAACAGCCCCACCTTCTTTGTAGAGCTGTTTTGTCGTTATACTTGTTCTAATGCTACAACTGCACATACTCTTGAAAATCCACTCGTTAATTTTACACAATAGAACACAAATAAGGAGTATCTAGATTCATCAATAACCTTGAGTAAAATGTTAATACATTCCACTTAGATAGTTCTATAGTTTTAGGAATGTAATCTAACATTATTTTAACCTACTTATTTCCATCAATAATTCACCTATTTATAGTCTCTCATATCATCAATCAACATTATCATTCCTAATATTAAACTTATCACCTTCAAACCCTAGAACTTCTTTAATCTCATTGTAAACCTTTAGTGAAAGCTCGGTTTTCCACCTGTCAATTGATTCTTTTTTTATATCAATAGGTGGGAAATCATCAGTTAAATTGAGGAAATCTTTTAATCTATTTGTTTCGAATTTATGTTGCATAATGAGTTTTTCATATGAAATAACATGAATTCTTTCCTTTAATATCGTTGTTAATTCATTAAGTTGATTATAATGAGCTTGCCACCTTAATGCACATTTAGCTGGTAACGACATCTTTTCAAACTCTTTGACGTTTTCTTTAGTTATACCCAAGAAATTGTTTGGAATAGGAAATTCCCTCCATTTATTATACCATACACGGACGCCATTATGTTTTAACATACTGGCGATCGTTGCATAAGGATTACGATAAATAGCTATAAACCTAGCTTGTGGGAATTCATTGGATAATTCAACAGCATGCCACAAATTAGGATGACTTTTATCAGCATAGTGCATAGGAAAAGTATTTTTAAGTTCCTCCTTATATAAGGTTACGAGTTGTGGAAATATCTCATTTTTTAATGTTGGATTTAATGCCATGTTTGTTACCTTTTGAAAAATTTCCGGTTTTTCAACGGTGACATGTATGTTAGGATGCTTTTTTAAAAGGTAGCCAATCCAATGAGTTCCTGAACGACCTGTACCAATTACAAAAATTAACTTTTGATCTTCCTGGTTATTCCTTTTATTAATATAAGAATCATCCATAAGAATATCACTCTTTCAATTTAATCTGCTATCAATATATGATAAGCAAACAAAAAGGAAAGTGTTCTTGCCTATATAACAAATTTTCATATTTATAAAATCACATTTTTAATTTATTTCCATAATTTCAACTTAAGTAACCTTACAAAGAGTCAAAACCTTTACTACAATTGGTTTGACTCATATGTTATACACTATTTATGCGTTTAGTCATGGCTTATTTGATTTTTTTATCACTATTAAATATTAATTATGCTCTTCTACAAGGTTGATTTCATCGTTAAAAACTTGTTCATTAACAAAATGGTTGACCTAATATTTAGATTTAATATAATTTCTCAGAAAATTGATTCTCAACCTTCTCAAAAAAATAAAAAATCAGTTTGTTCTATACATTAGCATTTGAGAATTTAATCAAACAGTCATCCTAAATAGAGAAATTCTCTTCATAAAGAAATCACCCACTCTTGTTAAATCGTTTAACAAGCACTAATTTGAGTGCCCTAAAATATATTTCTAGGCGAAATGTACGATAAAAAACGGCTCATCTCACCAATAAAGAATATGTGCAATTTGTGTATTGCGCGAGTACATTCAAGTTGTTTTTGTGTACCCCATTGTATTCCATCATCCAAGGATTTCATATCTTTAAAGGATATTCTTTATGATGATTGCTCATAAACATATCCTCCTTTTTCTAATTCGGTTCCAAGGGCTTTTATTGGTTTTGATAAAATAGATGTAACTTTGCTTTCAGACCAACTCAAAACATTACTTGTTTCTGTAATAGATAATTCTTCAATTGTTCTATGCGTTATAATTTTACGATACGTTGGTTTTAATTTATTAAGAGCATCATACAATTCCTTACAATTTTCATTGATAATGATTGCTCTCTCTGTTGAAGGATTAATCTTTTTTTCTCTTGAAAGTGGATTTAAACGTTCTAAAACATTGAATTTTTTTCTTCTTATATAATTCATTGTAAAATTATGGGCAATTTGAAATAGCCAAGTCTCAATTTTTTCTTTATTTTTTAGTTGAGATAACGATTTGCTGGCCTTAATAAATGTATCTTGTGTTAAGTCTTCGGAAGCATAGTAATCTTTAGTAAGTACAAATATAAATTTCAAAATACGACTGCTATATTGATCGTATAGGAGAAGTATTTCTACAATATTATTTCGTGGCATACTAATTATTTCACCCTCTAATAAATTTCCTACAATGTTTTCACAAAAAAAAATAGTTATTAACCAGTCAAATTTACTATACATTAACGCTTTATTCTAACAAAAAAACAGTAACATTTACACATTTTGTATTTTTTAGAATTTTATTAAAAAAATACGTGACAAAAATTGAACTCATTCGTCTTACATATGAAAATTTAAGGAGGAGATTTTATGAACAAAAAATTAGTAGTTGGATTTTTAGCAACAAGTATCGCTTTATCAGGAGTCAGTAATGCACTTGCTGCAAACCTTGCGGATGTAAAACCTATGTCTATTAATCTTGCTGCTGTAAGTGAATTAACTTTGACGGAAGAAACACCACTTTTCAACAATGCAAACTTTTACAGCAAAACTGGTGCAACGGTTTCACCTCAAACAGTTGATGTAGTTGATCAAGATGGAGATTGGTATAAGATAAAAACTTGGTTAGGTGATAAGTGGATTTTAGTAGATGGTTTTGGAGTTCCACTTAGTAGCTCTAGTTATACCGTGACAAGTCCTTATGGAGAGAGAACTGATCCAATTACGGGTAAAGTAGCAAAGCATAATGGGATAGATGTATCAAGTAGTAAAACTGATATTCTTGCAAGTGCAAGTGGGACAGTGGCATATATTGGCTACCAATCCGAAAGAGGGAACTATGTTGATATAGAACATAAAATTAATGGTACAACATACACAACTCGCTATCAACACTTGGCATCGGATTCTGTATCAGAAGGTCAAAAAGTCTTAGCAGGAGATAAGATCGGTGTAATGGGTGCTACCGGAAAAGCAACAAATATACATTTACATTTTGAACTACTAAAAGGATCTACACCTATTGATCCAGAGGACTGGATAGATTTCTAGAAAGTTTAAAAGTATTCATTTTGATAGGACCAATTAACTAGAATAGATTGTTACCTTCTATTTTTTAAAACAAACCAAAACTAAGGAGTGGTTATTTAATGAAAAAGTTAACTCTAAAAACAGTAACTGTATTAACATTAACAGCATCTATTTTTGGGAGTATCCCATACGTATCAAATGCTGCTGTAGCAGCTAGAGCAGTGGAAGGAGAAGCACATTTATTAGTTTCTCCTACAAAATGGGTTAAAGTTACAAAAAAATTCTTCGATCGTGATGCTGACATACCAAAAACAACATTTGATTGTTCTTGGGACGGGTATTGCGGGGAATTTGATTTAACAAAAACAGAATGGATAGAAGAAGATGGATTTGGATCATACTGGTTAGCTACTTATGAGGGATATGGAACACAATTTTAATTAATCTAGATAATCCCTTGTCTCGTTAATCTAAATTCTGCCAGATTAATACTTCTTTTTCCTGCAACCTTTGTAGAGAATCATATACAGTAGCTAACGATTTTATTTCTGTCATCCTTCTGATCTCCCTGATACTAGGAGAACAATTATAAAGCTCTTGGTGCTTTTTTATCGCTTTTAATACTAGTTGCTCTTTGTCTAACATCTTTTTTTCTATTTTGGTCATTTCATATAACATAATCTATGCTCCTTTTAACTGCATTTAATTACATTATAAACGAACATATATTTGTTTTTCCTAGCCTAAAAAATGCAAAATAAGAAATCCCCACTCTATAAAGAGTGGGGTAATCTTATAATCTATTACGCGTTACCGTTTTCAGCGTCTAAGATAGCTTGAACAATAGCGTTTAAATCTGTTTTATTAACTTCTCTGTCGGCATTTACATCTGAATCTTTATCACTTACTTCTTCGCTAGGCACTTCCGTGTCATATGAAGCAATAGCAAGATCACCAAGTGTATACTCACCATCATTGTTCACATCAGGGTCAGCCAATGTTACTGTTATATCTACTTCTGATAATGTAGGTGTATATTCAATACCATCACTATCAGCCACTAGTCCATTTTCAACGATAATTTTTCCTATTCCTTCTACAGCTCTAGCTCTAAATGTTAGAGTTACTAAGACGGCATCCTCACTTATACCGTAGTCACGTCCTTGACTCGCAAGAATGTAACGGAATGTATTTGCTGAGTTTTCTTCGGTATAATAGAAATCTAACCCTTCGTCCGCTGAAGCACTTACAAAGTCAAAAAGAGTGTCATCGTAAGCATACGTGAGTGTAATAATTGTGGAATGAAGAAGAGTATATAGCCCTATATTAAAGTAGGGCTTATTACTATAAAATCAATCTTTTATTATTTCTCCATCAATTTTTGAATGTTTCATGTTAATAAAATGTAGCTTTTATTGTAAATTTAACATTTCAGATTACAAATGAAAAAAGGGCTGTTTTCAGCCCTTAGTAACCTCAATAATCATTTTGTTTTATATGATGAAGGAAGACGATTATTAATGACACGCAATAAAAAAGATAATATGTATCATTTGTTGCATGTTCAAAATACTTTAGTCCTTATATTAGATGAACAGGAACGAGTTCATTAAAGATGGAACAGTCACCTTCAATAATAATTTTCATACCTAATTATGGTGTTTGGATCATCATTAATCGGATTGGCTAAATTTCCATTTTTAATATCTTCGATTAGGCTAAATAGTTTTAAATACATATCATAAATGTTTTCTTCATTTTTTTCATAATTGTTCAAAGATATAGTCCAAGTCCGTATACTTCCATCTTCCATCATTAAGAACCCTTGTGTGTGACCCATATAGTCATATGAAAGTTCCTCATTATAAGTCTTTCCATAATCATATGCAAATATCCAATAGGGTTTGTAGAGGCCTATAAAGAATATAGGGGTTTTTAAATTTTCTCTAATAAATACTCCTTTGTTTTCCGGTAATGATGCCTCTTGAAAGACCTCTTCTGTTAACATAAAAGCATCATATTGTTGCTTATTTTCTCCAATATCTTGCAACTCTAATTGGTGGAATATTACGTTGTTGAATTGAGTATTCGGTTTAGTTCCAATTACTCCGATATTTAATTTACTACCATTATAATTTTCTATTTGTATGGTACTTTTATTTGTGTATGTAGAAATAAGAACAATAAGGAATAGAGTTACTAAAGTAGTAAATAATAAAATTCTTTTTTTCATTGATTAATCCACACCCTTTTCACGAACGCGTTAACTATCTATTACGAGTAATATTATAGCAACAACTAGAGCAAATAACTTATTCCTATATTCGGTAAACTGACAGGATATAGGGATTCTCTATCTTTACTTGCTGCTATGTAATACCAGGCTCATATATTGTGATAATAGAGAGTGCTTCATGATCATTTGAATTACCTTTGTGCAAAACCACTTGTCTCGTATTAGTCATGATCAACTTCCTATTTTGACTCTACTACAGTACCAATCACCATCCCAATAGATTTCACCTGGGTATATCAATTTAATAAAATGGTAGTTTTATTTGGTTGTAAAATAATTTGCTGGTACTCCCATAACTTTGAATCCTTCTTCTAACTTTTTATGCAAAGCTTCATTTGGATTAACTTTGAAACACTTATTAATTACTTTTTCCACATTCTCTTCTTTCTTCGGTAGCCATTGAAACAATACATTTCCTTCTTCGTCCTCAACAACTAAATTCGTGTAATTATTTACTATTATTTTCATTTAATCACTCCCATTAATTACTTCATTTTTATTTAGAATGATTGCCATATTGATTCCTATAACACACTCCCTATAAATCTCTTTGTTTACCTAATGGTAATCGTCCAAGCATATCAGGTAAATGTACATATGTTATTTAATGATTAATAAAAAAGGAGTGGTTATTGATGGAAAGATCTAATATTGAAATTAAACATTTTAATGAGCAAGACACCGAATTACCTAAAGATGATCAAAGATATTCAATTACTGTCAATAGTAACGGAGATGTCGTCCCTTCATTAGTTGTCAATCAACAAGATGATTGTAATAATGTAATTTCATTTTGTTGTACGAGTGTAGTACCCGACGGATTTCGTTTATCAGGTATAGAAAACATTTGTATATCATTTGACTTTAGTGAATTGGATTGTTGTTTAGAAACATTCCAAACAACTGGAGTAGTCAACAATCCTTGTAATGGTACTTTAGAATGTCCTGTTGATATTGAAGCTGTACGTCTTGTTGGGTGTGCTAGAATGCATGCAAACTTCGGTGAGTTAAAACCAATAAATGGAATCACATTGGATATTTCCAATACACCATGCACTATTTGTTGTGATATAACAAAATGTGTTGACCAAATCATAGATTTTACATGTGGGCAAAAGCCACCTTGTCGTGATTGTTTTAGAGTAGGTGGTTATGATGTTGTCACCGATCTCTCAACCGATTTTTGTGGTCGGCAAATTGTTATATTAAATGTTGATTTGGTTGTAGAGTTTACAGGGTGCTCGACTGAAAATAATTAATTTCAACCTATTTTCCTTTTGAATTAAAAGCTTACTTCCATTCAAACCTTGGTTGTTAGTAAAATCTTCAACTGAGGTTTTTATTATCTTTAAATCCACTTAAAATATGTGTCTTATTTAAAAGGATTTCAACTTAATGTTATCTTCAGTTTCTAAATAATCATCATTAATATTATCCTGTTTAACTTAGTCGAAAGTATATGAAAAAAACGAAAATATTTACCTTCTCATGGTGTAAAAACAATAGATCGAGGATTAGACCCTACAGAAACTGTTTCAATCACAGAATGTACTTTTACATCGATTACCGATACAGTGCCATCAGTACTATTACCTACATATGCTAATTCCCCATCCAGTGTAAAAGCGACAAAGCTCTGACCACCCCCTACTTGGATATTCGCTAATATTGAATGTGTTTTTGAATCAATAACTGTGACCATGTTTCCATTAGTTGTCGTAACATAAACTAGTTTCCCATCTGATGAAATTGCTAAGTTACTGGGTCTATCATCTAAAAAACCTATTGGGATTGTAGAGATAACTGAGTGTGTTTTTATATCGATTACTGAAACTGTGCCAATTTCATTACTATTAATATTTGTTACATAAGCTAGCTTCCCATCTGGGGTAATGGCAACATCACTGGGAAGAGTTCCTGTTGGAATGGTAGCAATCACTGAATGTGTTTTCGTATCAATTACGGAAATACTATTACTCATCACACTTTGATTTACAACATATACCAACTTCCCATCAGGTGATATGGCTACTCTTGACGGACGTGCTCCTACTGGTACCGTGGCAATCAAACTTTGTGTTTTAACATCAAATACTGATACGGTCGACAGGGCACCTGCTCCACTATTTAGAACATAAACTAATTTCCCATCTGGGGTAATAGATATTGAATTAGCAAACATGCCTAAATCACTTACTTTTACAGTTGAAATAACAGAGTGTGTCTTTGTATCAATTACTGTTATGGAAGAATCAACTGCTACATCACCATTTACTACAAAAGCCTGTTTTCCATCGGGAGTGACTGCTATTGCAACTGGGTTATTTCCAACAAGTACCGTGGCAATAACTGATTGTGTCTTAGTATCTATTATAGACACATTGTTAGAGCTAGAATTCACAACATAAACTAATTTCCCATCTGGGGTAATTGCTATAGCATCTGGGCTATTCCCTACTGTTATAGTTCCAATTACAGCGTGAGTTTTCGTATCTAAAACTGATACTGTACCTGAACTAATCACAACAAAAGCTAATGTCATTTTACAGACCTCCATTAATTCTTTTAGTTCAGTGTATGTTATCTTAATATTCCCTACTACGTGTATTAAAATATTTGATGATGTTTTGCTATACTTACCCACTCGATACCTTCCTTGGTGTTTAGCCATTTTTCTGCTTTACCAAAGGAGTTTGAACGCTTAATCACACCTTTTTCTTTTAATTCGTCACAAGAAATTTACTTAGTTCCAAGATATATACCTTCTACGCCTTTTAATCGCACTTCCATAATCGAGAATCTCCCTAGACTTGCCCCACCATTAATTTCTACTGTTTTGATACCTTCAATTTTATTCAATATCTTTACACTCCTTTTTTCCAACTATGGTCTAACTATTTCAAATAAATTCTAAATAAAACTGTTATTTTATTTAGAATTGTTCAACTCTGTCAGTTCGTAGATCATGAGGTACCAATATCACTTTTGTTTTATTCAATTCCATTACTGACATAACTGCATAATTAGCTAAATCGAGGAGGGTATCTGTCATACTTTCATCCTTTACTTGTGCCGTATTGTTATGAAGCTGCTTCAATCGCTTCATCTTATCATCTAATCTAATTAATGATGAAAGAAATCCGTAGTCTTGAAACAGCTATGCAAAGCTATCCCCATAGTCTGAATTTTTTCGTTTGTATGTATCATGAAGATTGTCTAAAATGACTTTATGTGATTGGATATTAGATGATGGAATCTGTTCTATATCATTCTTCTTTTCTATTAATCCCACAATATGCTCCTCTACTACTCTACTTCCATTATCCTAAAATCGGAGACCTACTTGCCGGTGTTTAGTGTCTATTTCTACTACTTTTGCACACTCCCCTGTAGGTTGGTATATAACTTCATCTCCTACTTTAAACATTTAACGCCCTCCTTCAACTAATTCATTTTTATATTTAATTATTTTATATAAATAATCGTGTTTTAAACCATTTTCCTTTATGTAATTTATGCTACCTGACTTTCCTTTTAAATAGCTTAACAAAGCAGCTTTCGTTGAATCTTCCTCTGAATACCCTTGTTCAATCCAATACTGCTTTAAATAACCTAAATACCATGTTCCCATCTTTATAGACTAATAGGAGTTAAACGGATCTACATTTTCTATTCCAGCTTTTCCAACTAGCCATTCTAGAGTATTGTTTCGGTTAATTTGCATTAATCCCACACTTGAACCATTGTAGCTTACTGCAAGAGTATCAAAATTTGACTGTTTTTTAATTACCGAGAGAACTAACTCATACTTAAGGCCATTACTTTTCGATTTTTTTAAAAATATACTTTTGAACTTCTTCTTCAAGTGGAACTTTTTCATAAAATAAGAATCCATCTTGTTTCACCTCGCTTTCATTTTCTGATTGTTGTATTGATAGTTGATCTTGTAAATTGTCGATGAGTATTTCTTTATCTTTTAAAGTTTTAACTAACTAGTTTAATTTTTCATATTTATATTCATGGAGTTAGTATAGTTGGGTAGTGGACGTTTTTAACAACAGGCTTGTATTTATACTTCCCATTCCCCATGAACCTACTTTTTTAAAAAATGATTAATTTACATTACCTTTTTCTTTTCCCTGATCTAGTTCCTCAAATGTACAAGAAGAATAATAATAAATGCATATATTACTAATAAGGAGGTGACATGTATGACAAAGAAATCTTCTAATCCTTCAGCTAATGATCTAGCAAAAGCAATGATATCACGCTCTACTAGAAAAAGGAGTTTAGTCAATTCTATTATCATTGGTCAACCAGAACAGGCTGCGATTTTTTCAAAACCACTACAAGGCTTTCCCACAAACGGAAAAAAATTTGTCTTATTAAGTAACGGAAATGCTAAGCAAGCACCAGGAGTTGCACCTACATTTGTTTCAACTGATACTGAAGGTATAATTATAGGGAGTAACTTCGATATTTTTATCGTTGCATTTGTTTTTAAGTTACCAAAGAAGCCCGGAAAGCTCTCATTTGATTGGAAATTTGCTACCGAAGAAAATCCGAATCTGATTCTAGAATTTCTAGACATTTTTCAGGCTAATGTAACAACCTCAATTCGCACAGAAAATATTGCTAGATTACCTGATGGATCTGAAGTTAACGACATCAGTGCCGCTCCTTTTTCAAATGCACCTACAGGCACTAGCGAAAATCCATCTCCTCCATTTCCAACCCCTAATGATGTAACATACAATGCTGTTACAACAAATATTATGACCTCTTCTATTGACTTGTCGCATTTTGGGTGTGAGACTACTACAATATCATTTCTCATTGCAGACGGTGGAGACGCAACATTCGATAGTGCCGTTTTTCTTGATAACTTAAGAATTGAAGGTTGTGAAGACGACTAAATAAAGCTATTGATGAGTAGTTTCTGAAACTGATCAATGGTCATACAAAAAAGCTTGTGGCATATTTGTTCTCAAGCTTTTAATTGTTTAATATATTCTAATATTGATTAATCATCTATTTATCACTAATTTTATATTTTCAAAATATTCACACACTTACCCACAAGTTACTTCATTATCCACAAAATAAAAAACACCCTAAATAGGATGCTTACTTGTATATTATTTATAAGACCTTTTACTAACCATATGGACTGTCAACACCTAACTAGACAATTTTCTTAAGGTGTTTATTTTTGTACTCAATAGGACTTGCATAACCTAGTGTGCTATGAATACGAATATGGTTAAACCAATGCACGTAGTCAT
>NZ_JBPXRQ010000072.1:0-14565 GCF_051842895.1 Cytobacillus sp. Hm23 | reverse complement strand
CTAGATGTAGAATTCAAAGAGCAGGATTTACATAAACGTGGCGTTTGGGAGTGGAAAGAATCTAGTCCTAAGCTTGTTAAGGTTGGGAAAAAGTACTTTCTCAATTTTACATACGAACATAAAGTAACATTAACTAAAACAAAATTAAAAGACCAAAAGATTTGTGCCATAGACCTTGGAATCACAAACTCTGCGGTTTGTTCAGTTATGGATTCAACCGGAACTGTCTTGGATCGAAAGTTTATTAACCAGTCAAAAGAAAAAGACCGATTGTATACAATGACGAACAAATTACGCAAAGCACAAGCGATTTCCGGTTGGATATCTGCTCAGAACTTTTGGCGTAGAATCAATGGAATTCAAAAACACATTGTAAACAATACTTCTTACGAAATCGTGAAGTTCGCTCGCGAGCATAATTGCGATGTAATTGTTTTTGAGTACCTGGATAAAATGAAAACCCCAAAGGGTTACTACGGTGCAAAGAAACTTCGTTTCAAGCTTCATTATTGGAGAAAAAAAGGGATTCAAAACAAAGTCACTCAAGCAGCTCATTACCTCGGAATGCGTATTTCTAGAATTAACGCTAGAAATACAAGTGCCTTAGCTTTTGATGGTTCGGGAGAATAAGAGAGAAACCCTAAAAAAGACCTTGCCACGTTCTCGACGGGCAAAGTTTATCATGCGGATTTATCAGCTTCTTACAATATCGGAGCTCGATATTTTATTCGAGGAATCCAAAAATCCATTCCTGAAAAGAAATGGTTGTCCCTTCAGGCAAAAGTTCCTGAATTGGCAAAAAGAACAGAACAAAACTTGTCTTCATTAATTAGTCTTAACTTGGCATTAGAGTCACCGAAGGTGGCTTAATAGCTTGTTTTGTACTCTATTTAAGACAAGGGATGCTCCATCAAATTGTACAACAATTAGTTGGAGAGGTTCACCATATGGTTATATTCTAAACGTAAGAGACCATTTTTACATAATGTGATTACAACCAATATACAAACTGGATCTGTTAAGTTATTTTGGAGGAATGAAATACTAGATAAATACATATCAGATATATCGCGTGAAGGATTCGAAATATATACTTTTGACTGTTCAAATTGGGATTCTAACAACTATCACAATGAACTTGCATATACTTTAGACTTCCCAGACTATTATGGGGGAAATTTAAATGCCCTACTGTTTATCAGAAATGGTGCCAGAAGATAATGGAATTGTCTTGGTTTTTAATAACTATGATGTGTTTTTTAATAAGGAACCTGAAGATGCAAGAGAAATTTTAGATATTGTTCAAAGTAACTCTTGGCAATTTCTACTGGGAAAAAAACTACTCGCATTTTTACAATCAAATGATGCGACTATTCATTTCTCAGGTTTAGGCGGAATGCATGCCGAATGGAATATTGAAGAACGGTTTAATAAGAATAGAGGATTATAACATAGTTGAATTTCAACCTTAAACATAATTCTATATAGCCCTACTAAATAGCAAGGCTATAGCTCTTCTTCATTTCACATATATTACACTCACGTATGAAAATATAATCCTTTACAGAATTCCCCGACAAAACTAGTTGAGTCACTAGCTTTGCCGGGGAATTCTTTGCAGTCTTATACTATATTTAAGTCTTCTCAGGGTTAGCTGTCATATTACCACCTCAAAATGAAATCATCTTTTTTCATCTTACTAGATTATATATGGTATAAAAAAGTATATTATCTGAGAGTATTTTTTCCATTTATTATCTATGAAGTTAATCCAAGCATTGTTTATTTTTATGAATACTATATTCTGAGACAATTTCCAATGAAAAATAATATTCAAATTGGATATTGGTACTTTGGAGAGACAAAGGAGGTGAAGTAATGACTAAAAACCATACTACGGTTTTTATCTCTGCTCAAGAAGATAGACCCGTAGAACTACCATTAGATGGAGCTAGAGTAGAGATACTAAGATTAAAAGTACCGAAAGCTTTATATGGAAGACAGGTAAAACTTGATGGTTTTTTTCAGTCAAATTTTTTTGTAGTAGGTTTGGAAAATAATGTAGAACAAGAAAATTTACCATACAAATATGAAATAGCTTATCAAGTAATGGCTGAATCAGCTGAAGTAAACTATTCACCAGCTTCTCCTTTATTATTGGACACTGTAAGTGGAGTACAACAACCTGTTCGGTTTGATGTAGAACATAACACAAACCCAAACTTTACAATTGCAGTGCCCTGTGTATCAGGAGATCTTGTGCTAATGGCTTCTGTTGTTGAAACACAAGGAGGTGTGGCTGGAGCGTTTGTAAATAGTAGGTCAATGAATGCTTTATTGCTTAATTAATATTTGGTTCAGTGTATCTTAGACAGAATAAAGAAAAAAAGCCCTAGGTTATAATAATCTAGGGTAAATGAAAAGGAGAAATAAATATGAATAATCATACTAATTATTGACCACATAAAAACTAATTAAACATGTAGGGTAACCCTCAGAAATCAAACTTGCCTCTGACCAATAATGTGCATTTCAGCTTTACCATCTATCCGATAAAGGATTCCCTTAACAATCCAAATCTCATCATAATTATTTAACTCGTATAATTTGAAACCATCTATTACTCCTGCTCGTGTATATCTCCTCGCTTTCTTCATATGCATCCCCTACTAGTAATTTACATGTCAAAAGGTGGTGTAATTTTGAAGAAACCTTCGAAAAAAATGATATCATTATAAAGAAATTGAAGTCTTGTTATGCAGTATCACTAGATAGGGAATACACAAACTTAGAGTATTGTTAATTATCAACAACTATTTATGAAACTCATCACATTTGCAAAACACTTTACACGTCAAATGATAGAGATTTTGTTAGTAATTCAGCACTTACCATAGATACGCTGAGTTAGTTTCTTCGTAAATCAAGAGCCATTTGTTCTAAGACTATTCTTTGGTATACCTTTTTATGAGACAGGTATAACTTTTGGTAATGCAAATAACAGGTGTTATCCTTTCATCATCTAATTATCACGCTCGCATCGTTAGGATGGTTAGAACGTTTTTGCATACATAGTATAGTACAATAAATATTAAGGAGTGACATAAGTGGAATCAGTTCTTTTCAAAGAATTTACATTAAAAAATGGAACTAAAATAAAAAATCGATTTTTCAAAGGGGCAATGAGTGAAGCACAAGCAAATAAACACCATCAGCCTACAGAAGCAATTTATCATCTATATGAAAGATGGGCTGCAGGTGGTACAGGTATAGTCGTTACTGGTAATGTAATGGTGGACAAAAAAGCACTAGGTGAATCTAGAAATATCGTTGTAGAGGATGAGGGTATTCTCCCTTTTTTAGAGAAATGGGCAGAGAGAGGAACAATTAATGATACACATTTATGGATGCAATTGAATCATCCTGGTAAACAAGCTCCTAAGGGTATCGTTAAAGAAGCTGTTGCTCCATCAGCGATTCCTTTGCACGAAAGTATAAGGAAATTTTTTCCTCATCCCCGAGAAATAACAAGCTCAGAAATTTCTGATTTAATCCGAAGGTTTGGCAATAGTGCAAAACTGGCAAAAAAAGCAGGGTTTACTGGTGTGCAAATTCACGGAGCACACGGATACCTTATTAGTCAATTTCTATCTCCAAGACATAATCAACGTAATGATGAATGGGGAGGAGATATAGATGGTAGAATGAAATTTTTGATAGAAATATATAGAGAAATACGAAATCAAACTGGATCGTTTCCGATAAGTGTGAAGATGAATTCTGCTGATTTTATGAAAGCAGGCTTTACGGAGGAAGAAGCGATGTATGTCGCTAAACAATTAGAAAAAGAAAGAGTAGATTTATTAGAGATTTCAGGAGGCTCATATGAAAATCCTCAAATGACAGGAAGAAATGTGAAGGAGAGTACAAAAGTTAGAGAGGCGTATTTTCTTGATTTTGCAGAAAAGCTAAGAAAAACAGTACATATGCCATTATGTGTTACAGGTGGATTTAGATCAAAGAAAGGGATGGAAAACGCGATTCATTCTAATGCAACTGATTTTATAGGAATTGCTCGGCCACTAGCTGTTTATCCAGATTTACCGAATTTAATAGCACAAAATAGTCTTCAAGAAGTGAAGTTATCAGAAAAAAAAATTGGGGTGAGGAGCATCGATAATAAGATGCCGTTTGATGTGATGTGGTATTCACAACAAATGGAAATGTTAGGCAATGGGAAAAAGATAAAGCCTAATCGTCCTGTTTGGATATCTCTACTTCACGCTGCTTTGAAAAGAGGCAAAGAAGCTTTACAGCGCAAAAGTGCTAAATAAACACAACACCATCTCTATTTATTTCAGAGTAATGGTTCTTGTGTTTAAAGTTATTTAGAAATTCATTTTCGTTTAAGCTCGAACAAGTCATTTATTTATGCCGCATGGGGGAGATAATAGAATGTCCTAAATTAAATCGTTAGCCATTGTGTACGATACTCTACATCGTTGCAGGAAAAAGGAGTATTAAGCTGGCATCCAAAAACATAATACGATTAAGGTAATAGAGAATTATTGCTTGCTACTTGAGTAAAGGCTTTTTTGCATTTAACTATATTTCTAGTACATAAAAGAAAAGATAATTTCCCTTGAGGCCATTAAAGCATCATAAATAAGCACGCATAGAGAGTGCTTCAAGCTTGGCACATGATGTGAAAAATAATGCGCTGTAATCATGCGAAATATACCCAATTTTAAGGTTCTATTCTATTGTTTTATTCCATAATTTAGGATGAGAAGTAAAGTACAATTGAAGGAGGGTATTATGTTGAGATTAACATATATTACAGCCTTAGACGAAAATTGTGTAGTTGTCACTTCAGCCCAAGAACCTATTCAAGTTGCTTTAGGGGAAACATTAGCCTTTCACCATACTGGTGACTATAAGATTCAAGGAAAGGCAAAGGTTGTAGCAGATTCAGGTACTATTTTCTATACCTAGACATTACTTAATTAGCACTTCAGCAAATCCCATTTCGGTATAAAGGAGTGGGATTTTTTAAATTTTATCAACCCTATGGACATTGTGGTTATTAGTCATCAATTATCATTATTGTTTTGTAGAAAAGGAATATTATAGTATAGTAGTAAATGGATATTTTTCCAAATACCATATTTAAAAGTAGGACCATTGAAATGAAGAAACAAATCATGACACCTAAAGAGTTAAAGAAATCATCATTAGTATTATTTACTTTAGGGTTATTCATATTTATTACTATAGTTAAGCATTCAACAGTACAAGAAGTAAGTATATTAGCATTTATAGGAGTCATAGGACCAATATGTGGGGGAATTTATTTACGAATACTTGCTTGGAAGATAGATATGAACGAAGATAAAAAACTTACTAGTCAAAAGTGATTATTTACTATTAGTTTTAAATTAGCTCAAAAAGTATCAAAATGGAGAGAATCAAAGTGTTAAATAATGTATCAAAAATAAAAATTTTTTCCCATTTTTCCGTAATTATTATATCCTTTCTTCAAGCTTATACTAGGTGGCAAGAAGATCGGATGGCATTATCTTTATTTTTTTTAATTGGAGGAATGGCGATTTTAGTTTTAACTTTAATAAGTATAGGTAAAAGTTATTCAAATCAAAAGGTTGATAAGGAAAGTGAATCTTAATTCTGAAAGATATATTAAGACTTGGAGAAAATACGACAAGAATTGGTATAGAAATAAGTTAACTTTATGAAACTCAAGGATCTTGTGTATACTAAGGCTGAAGAAATTCAGTCTTTATTGTTGCTATATAAAAAAAGTGGACAGACAACATTTTAATTTTAAAAGTTTTGCGCGTAAAGTAATTCTCAGAAAATGTAATGATCTTTTACTTTGGTACTTATATTTCGGATGGTTTGGGTGCTTTATGTTTGTCTTAATTAGTATATAATCTAGTTAAGTATAAAAAGCACCTAAAACGAACGTTTATATGACTAATACTTTTCGATGTTGCTACACACCAGTAGAAGGAGAAGTGAAATGGTTATACAATCTAATATGTCTCCCCAAGGAATTGTTGATATTTGGAAAGAAACAGAAGTTGTTTTCAATAAGAATAATGTACCAATAACAACTCAATCATTAGAAATCTTAGTAAAGAATGAACTCTTACATTCACTGCTTAAAGAACTGAATTCTGTTGTCGGAAGTTCGACTGCCACTTGTATAGAGGGTGGCTGACAAATACCAGAAATAAAGGGGTAGGTTACTCCTATTAAATCGAATAGTAGGGTTTCTTAGAATACAGAAACTCTACTGTTTTTATATTGAAATCTGCTTAAGTTACAAAATTTCCGAAATGTTGGGAGACCCCATTTAGCTATATTTAGTACATAAATGAATGTCTGAGAAAGTTCTAAACCAACTTGTACAAGCACCCGTGTCTGGGTGCCTGCAATATTAAAAGAAGTAAAGAGACTGTAACTGTCTTTGGTAGTTTTTGTGCATATATAGTGACAATAGGCATTAAATCTTATAAATTCTGTACCAACACTAAATTAATCATTAATTTTCCCAAATGAATCCAAATAATCTAATTAGGCTCAGTATTTTTTTCACACCCTTTCTACAATGATTTCATTTACTTATATATGGAAATATTATGTTATTTGTTAGTGGATCATACTTTATATATATAAAAATACAAAAAGCGTTGTATTGATCCTTTTATTTATTCCGCAGCTACACTTTCTTTTTTCCAGGCATGCTCATATTCCATCTTAATATTTTTAAGTGTAGCCTTACCTCTAACTTCTTCTTCACTTAATTTAAGACCAATTTGACTCGCTCTTTGAGATAACCAATTAGCAGCATGCTTATACTTTGTTTCACCTGAGTATTTATCATAATACTGTTTTTGCAAATGTAACTGCAATCTTCAGCATATTCTAACACACTATTAAACTTCTCCGTGTGGTTTTTATTTTTTATGTATGTCAATACAAATGGCACTAGTAACCCAACGATCTTGAGGTTGTTAAATTTATACCGCAATAAAATCCAGTCATAATTGCTGCCTTTCCTGTAAACACAATAAAAGAAGTATTTTATTGTTGTATTTGAACAATTACAGTTTAAGTTCATTTGTCTAATAAACACAATGGATATTGTGATACTATTATAAATTTTGATCATCATTTAGTGAGGAAAAACATAATATACTGTACCTTTGAATTGACATTCTTGAAGCAAAAATCCTTTACTTAATGAGTAGGGATTTTTTGATTATTGCATGGATTTCTACAGAAACTTATTTATTTTTATTGCCTTTCGGAAAGGTAATGCATCGGCAATTAGAATTTACTACTAAACTCCCTGTTCCATTATCCAAGACGGATAGATGATACATATGACATCCTAGTGGTGGATGGTCACAGGCTGTATTATTTGGGGTTAATATGTACACTGTATCAATTTCATTCTATGGAAAATCCTCCAAGAAGTATAATACTAGGATCTAATGGCTTAGTAATTTGGGGTAAGGTATAGATTTGTTGAAAAGGACTGTAAAGCAGAGTTTCATATATAAGGAGGATGTATAATGTACAAAACATGATGGGATATTACAGATTCAAATACACCTGAATGATATTAAGGTATCCCCATTCAGCAACGGAGTAATTAAGGTTATAAGGAATAGTACATACTCTGGTGTGTGGCTGGATGATAGCAACCGTAATAGAGTAAATATCAACCAACATGACTATCAATTTAAGATAATACACGACTTTTATCATGAAATCATTTAAAGATACTCTGTCTCATACACTTTATCAAACGAATATAAGGAGGTCTCTACAATAATGGTACTGGCTTATGTGACTAACGAGGGAGAAAATACAGTATCCGTCATAAATTCAAGTACGCATAAGTTAATTGCAACTGTGGCTGTTGGGTTTAGACTAAGAGCTATTGCAACTACTCCTGATGGGAAGGTGGCTTATGTAGTTAATTTTGGGAGTAAACAAGCAGCCTCCACTGTTTCAGTTATTGATACGAAAACTCATGTTGTGATTGCTACTGTACCTGTAGGTATTCAACCAATGGAGGTTGCAATTACTCCAGATGGAAAAATTGCTTATGTCGCGAATACTCTATCTAGTGTTGTGTCAGTTATAGATACAAAGACACATTCTATTATTGCTACAATATCTGTCAGTAATAATCCACGTGATGTCGCTTCTACTCCGGAAGGGAAACTTGCTTATGTCTCCAGCTTCAACCTTCGTAATTTGTCTATAGTTGATACAAAAACACATGTCGTTATAGCTACAGTGATGTTAAGGGTTGATCCATTTTTTATTACTATTTCTCCAGACGGAAAATTAGTTTATGTATTGACTCATGCTGGACAAGGTTCTGTCTCAGTAATTGAAACAAAAACACATGCCGTGATTGCAACAATTTTGGTAGGTGCTCAAGGAAATCAACCAATTAGCATGGCGGCCTTCACTCCAGATGGAAAAATAGTGTATGTAGCCACCTTAGGCGGTAGTACCGTAACGGTCATTGATACTAAAACCCATTCAATTATAGCGACCGTTCAATTAGTGGATGGACAGTTGTTTGTAGCTTTTACACCAGACGGAAAACTCGCTTACGTTGGAAATATTGATGGGACTGTGTCAGTTATTACCGTGAATACCCATTCTATAATCGCTACAGTACCTGTTGGTGTGAATCCATTAGCAATATCATTCATACCTTAAGTATGGCAGAATTATCTCTTATTTACGGTAATCACAATTAAAGAAGTATCTTTATACAAGATATAAAAGTGAGTATACAAATGTAAGCATCCTACTTTGGTGTTTTTTATTGTGGATATTGTTAATAACATGTGGATAAAAATACCTCTCACCTTATTAATATTCATTTTGTATTATAGAAAAATGAATATGTGTAGGTGAAGGGAGTAGTAGGGAAGTATCTCTGGTGGATGGAGGATTGTAAGGGTAATAGCGTAAATATCAACCTTAAGAAAATATGTTTATAGATCTAAGGTAAAACAAGACTTTTACTGTGAAAACATTTATGGATAGTAAGGAGCATACACTGTTTTAAGCGGATTAAAAGGAGGTCGATACTATGGTACTTGCTTACGTTGTGAACGGACCTGGAGTTGGAACGGTTACTGTCATTGATACGAAGACTCATTCCGTAATTGCAACAGCCGACGTTGGTACGAATCCGAGAGGTATTGTCATTACACCAGATGGAAAATCAGCTTATGTACTTACCACAGGTAGTGGAGTATTCGTTATAGATACAAAGACAGCACAAGTAATAGCTAATATTGCAACTGGAATTAGTTCGGATGATATTACGATTACACCAGATGGTGAGTTTGTCTACGTTACGAATCCGCCTACCTCCGTTTTTGTAATTGATACGAAGACGCAAACAGTAATTGCAACTGTGACAGTAAGTGATAGTGGCCGTAAGAGTATATTTGCCATTGGAAAGCGTGTTTATGTTTTAAATAGTGAAGATGGAACTGTGTCGGTATTAGACACAAAAACCCATACATTAATAGCCACAATAACTACTGGAATTGTTCCTATAGATATAAAATTTACTGATGGGGGCAAACTTGCCTATGTCCTTAATAGAGATTCACCCAACTTGGTAGTCGTTAATGGTGAAACGTTTTCTATTATAGCAACTGTTACTTTATCAGAAAGACCACGTTTTTTAGATATTACACCAAATGGAAAAACAGCTTATGTCACAGACTTCAATAACATTTTTGTACTAGATACAAAAACAAATGTTATTACTGGTACTCTACAAATAGGTAATAGTCCGTTTGATAGACCAGTCTTTTCTCCAGATGGGAAATTAGCATATATAACAAATGGAAATGCAGTAACAGTCATTGATGTCAAAACACAATCTTTGATTGCAACAGTTCAGGTAGGTAACAGTTCACGTTTTGTCGAATTTACACCCGATGGGAAATTAGCGTATGTTGGAAATGCTGCAGAGGAAACTGTCTCGGTTATTGATGTAAAGACACATTCTGTAATCGCAACAGTGCCTGTAGCGAATCCTATTACTATCGCATTTATTTCACAGTGATAGTTCTATTAAAATAAGTATTTTTAATGACTTTAATATATAAGAAAAACACCTGTGTAAGGTGTTTTTTTGTGGATATTGTTAAAAAAATGTGGATGAAAATAATAATATACTCATAAATATTCACTTTATATGTGATAGTACATAGCCTTTCTTTTAATGATATAAATAATCTACGACATTAATATTCTATAAATAAAAAGGTATATTTATATTCATAAACATATATATTGGTGTTGTTATTGGAAAAAAGCGAGGAATGGAGGAGTTCAAATGTTCCAACTTGCAGAGAGTAAAATAGACATTAATAAAAATATTGGCGATGTATTTCTATATATAACTAATATGGAGAATTTTGATCAATGGTTTCCCAAGGTAATTAAAGTTAGGCCGAGTACTGATAAGGCCGTTGGAGAAGTTGGAAAGGTTTTTCTTGAAACAGTTAAAATGCCATTAAAAGGAAAAGTTGATATTTCCATCGAAGTTAAGGAATTTGAAAAGAATAAAAGGTTTGTTACTGAAGGAGATTTAAATCCAATCTTTCCTAGAATGACTGTTTTGCTTTCAGAAAAAGAAAACATGGTTACTCACGTTATCTGGAGAATGGAAAGTAGAAATAAAGGACTTTTAATTAAGACGTTTGTACTACCCTTTATAAAAGGTATTATGCAAAGACGTGCAACACAGGGTTTATTAAATCTTAAAAATGTTTTGGAATAGTAATAATCAAGACGAAAAACTACACATTGTGTCCATTTTGTTTAACTCCTTAGTTTAATACTAGCTGTGAAAAAAGATATAGGAAAATAAATTTATTTATGATGAACCATGAACACAAGTACTATTGAAGTTCCTTCATTATAATCTGCTTTAATTGTAGTATAAGTTTTAAACAGGATTAAGTGTATATTTGTTGAAATTATTATAAAATTAGCAGAGAAGGGGAAGGAGAGACTCACATTGCTTACTGATCAGGTGTTAAATCAAATTAAAGAACTACAAGAAATATGTGAAAAGGAAGAGCAAATATCATTGAAATTAAATTGGGATGTATTAATATTAAGAGCACGAAACTCCCAAGAGAAAAGAGCTTTCTTTCATGAGGAGGATGGAAAGCTAGTAGGGTTTTTAGGAGTGTACTGGTTTGGTACTAAGATAGAGATCTGTGGAATGGTTCATCCCAAATATAGAAGAAAGGGGATTTTCTCAATCCTATTACAAGAAGCTTTAACAGAATGTAATAAGGAGGGATTCTCTAGTATTTTACTCAATGCTCCTGCTGCGTCCATTTCTGCAAAACATTTTTTGAACAAGAACCGATATACTCATAGCTTTTCAGAGTATCTAATGAAGTATAAAGAAACTTCATTATCATTTTCACCAGATGTAGTGATTCGAAAAGCAAGTAAAGAAGACCAACAACTTGAAGTTGAATTAGATGTGCAGTGCTTTAATTTTGAACGAGAAGATGCAATAGACTTTAATAAAAGAATTAAGGAAGAAGAAACGAGATCTTTTTATATGATTGATTATGTTGGACAAACGGTTGGGAAAATCACAATAGATCGCTCCAACGAAGAATCTTGGATATATGGATTTGCAATATTGCCAGTACATCAAGGAAGGGGCATTGGTAGGAAAGCATTAATAAATACAGTGTTAAGGGAGCAAGAAAAAGGATATAGGATTTATTTAGATGTAGAAACATCGAATCAAAATGCTTTGAAGTTGTATACAGATTGTGGATTTGTTTCGTATAGCGTTCAAGACTACTATGAAAAACTACAAGAAAAGTAAGTAAAGTTTTATTTCAATAATAACAAAGAAGATCATAATGAGATTAACGATAAAATATCACTCCAATATTACAATGGATAGGATTCATTGCAAGAACCCATGAAGGATTGGATAAATAATACAGGTATTTTGAAATAAAATCCAAAAATGCAGTGGATTTGCAAAGGCCCTACATGCAGCAAATAGATGTAAATAGAGTAAGAACATTATATAAAAAAAGAAAAAATGATACTCAATGATTATTGAGATTTCTAAGGGCTGAATTCAGTCCTTTTTGTTTGTCTGCGATTTTTATGGGAAAGTCTTATATTTTTATTTAGAGGATAATCCAATATTTAGTGGAAAGTATAATTTGAGGAGAGAAAATTCTTAACAAATAATCTCAACTTGCGTCTATTGCATCTTATATTTTAGGGTAATATTTAAAGCTATTACAAGCTTAGTGATCATTCTGATGACTTTTAGTCAAGGAATGAACGTAGTTAATAAGTAAGAACAAGGTATTTAATTTAACAAAAGATGAAGGAATGGTTTTCAAGGTAATATTGTAAATGCTTATTTTACAATGAAGTTTAAAAGTATATAGGATTAGTTAATTAGAAGTATGTTCTTCATTCTTCTAATTAACATTATTTTGGGAGGGGGATTGAAGTGACAAATAAAGATGAGGTTTTGAAGTACCCTACACAAAGAACTGGTGGAGTGTGGTTAATCTACGTCGGTGTCATAATTATTTTTTCAGCTCTTGTTGGGGGAGAATTATTAATACAACCTCTCACTTTAGGAATAGGGTACTTAATTGGCTTCATAGCTATTCTTGGTTTCCCATTTGTTAACAACAAATTGGCATATGGTGAAAATACAAAATTTCAGAATAGAATGGATAATTTATTTACTCTGTTTAATGTATTATTATGTACAGCCTGTGGGTTTATCATCGGCTTCGATAATTTAAGGTTGTTTTGGTTAAGTATATTTATTGCAGTGGGCATTCACTTCTTCGGTTTTTACTTTTCTCAAGGTAAAATGATGATCCTTCTAGGTAGCTTCACAATTTTAAACGGAATTCTTGGTTTATTAATTATAGATGTGCCATTTCTGGTATTTGCCGTTATTGATGGACTTTTAAAATTAATTATTGGTGTGATACTGTTCAATAAGAGGCTTGTTTCCCATGAAGTTCCTATGGGACACTAGAACGCTCAAGACTGATATATAGAAAGTTACAAATTAACTAGGTTGCCTTTTGCAATTTGTAGCGTTCAGCAAACATTTTTATGGATAAAGAAACCGAGGTGGAAATTATCTCTATTCATGATCTAAAAGAAAAAATTAACTTAGTAACTAATACTCTATATTTTGATGAGAGCCAATTTTTACGAGAGAAAACTTCTTCTCCTATTAAGGTCTTAGAAGTGATTAATGAAATAGAAGATGCCGTACAAGATCCGAAAATAAGCGTTGAAGATAAATATTATCTGAACGGAGTATTGGGAAATTTTCTGAGGATTTACGGAGAACCAAAGAGAGCAATTCCTTATTTATATTGGTGTTTAGAATTTGCATCCAAAGAGGAGAATTTGTCTAGAGAAATAGTTTCTCTTATACGATTAGTGGGGGTTAGTCGCTAAGGTCTTCATTCACCTTGTTCTTCAATGTATTTTTTTATTATGTCAATGGTAGCTCCTCCTGTAGTTAAAACCATATAACTACGGTTCCAAAAATAAGGTTTCCAATAGTATTTCGAAAGTTCCTTTTGGAACTCTTTTCTTATATATCTTGATGTTACAGTTTTATAGCTATTTATCGTATTAGCCAAGTTTATTTGTGGTGGAGCATCAAATAAAATATGAATGTGGTCCTCTTCTCCGTTCATTTCAATAATCTCGCAATTCCATTTTTCAAACAAGGACTCGGTAATTTCTTTTAATCGTTTCATTATATCTTCTGATATACATTTATGTCTGTATTTTGTAACTACAACTAAATGATAAGTTAACTTATAATATGCATGTCTATTATTGTTATAATTAATCATTTCAATCCCCTTTTAATATACAACTAAATGTTTGAGTGATATGATTAAAATATCATATTATAGATTTTTTCGGAAGGAGGGTTTGAAAATGAAAATAGCTAAAACACTTAGATGTAAAGTTATCAATCAGTCTCGCATTTTCGATGCAACGGTTGATATTTACAATAAGGCTTTATCTTTCATTATTAATGTAATAGACAAAGAGTTTGCTAATGTTGATGACATTAATATGAAATCGATTGTTCCAGCTGTTGAGAAGTTAATTCATACGACAAAATCAAACCCTCTTCCAAAATACCGAGAATTCAATTCGCGTTTTTATAAATTTCCTTCGTATTTTAGAAGAGCAGCTATTGCGACTGCATTTGGAAAAGTGAAGAGTCTTCGTTCTAATTATCAAAATTGGGAGCTAGAACGGGCACAATCTTTTTTGGAGGGAAAGAAATTCACCCAAAAACCACCTCGATTGCAGTTGGAACACAAAGAGTTCCCTGTGTTTTATCGTGGTAATATGTTCGAAAGAACATCCGATAACACTGCTCAAATCAAGATTTTCCATCAAAATGATTGGGTATGGATAGATGTAGAA
>NZ_JBPXRQ010000071.1:0-14640 GCF_051842895.1 Cytobacillus sp. Hm23 | reverse complement strand
ATCTGATGTATCACATTTCTTACATCGCATCATAAGCCCTCCTATTGTTCGGTTTTTATAACTATTTTGCAGCTGACCATCCACTAAATTGTTCGGATTTAAAGATGTTTTTCAGCTGTGTTTTTAACCAGGTCTTTCGTGTTTCCCAGAGAATGGTACTAATAAACACAATACAAAATAAGTATTATAAGCTAAAATTATCCACAGCTTCATCCACAAGGTCTTGACTAATTCCTATATACCGCAAGGTAACAGAAGGGTGACTGTGGTTAAATATTTCTTGAAGTAAAGCCACATCCTTATATTTTTTGTAAAAGAAGTACCCAAACGTCTTTCGTGTTGAATGACAACCGCATTCTGATACTCCAACTTCTTGTGCTGCTTCATTTAGGATTTTCCATGCTTGAGATCTTTTAATATGGTCTGAACCTCGGAATGACTTAAATAAATAATCATTATCATTCAAGTTAGTGGTATACTCATTAATTTGCTTTTGGAGTTCGATATTTAATTTAAAGCGTTTAGACTTTTTCGTTTTTTGCTCAGTAATAACCAAGTGGCTTTGACCTTTTACATCTCTTACCTTTAACTTGAGTAGATCACTAATTCTTAGACCTGTATTAATTCCCATTGTGAATAAAAAATAATTACGTTTGCTTTGTTTTAACAGTACTAGTTTCATAGCTTCGATTTCTTCTACGTTTCTAATGGGTTGAACTACTTTCAAGCTTTTTCCACCTTCTGAAATGTTATTTTGACTTGTTTGCCTGTAATTTGCTTATGTCGAGGTCTGCATAATCTTCACGAATGATTTTCTTTTGTAGTGCCATTTGCTCCTTTTCTTCCCTTGTCATAACTCTCTCACCCACTCTGAATTAGATTTTTCTTGCAATAACACTCCCCACTTTTTTGTAAAGGGATTCTCTACCTTTACTTGCTGCTTCGTAATACCAGGTTCATATATTGTGATAATAGAGAGCGTTTCACGATCATTTGAAATACCTTTATGCATAGCTACTTGTCTCGTATCTACCATTACAAATGCCTCCCTTAAGTTTTAATAATGATTGGGGAATGACTACTTACTCTTATATTTTTTCATTCTTTCAAGGAGTTTTTCTTTTTCTGCTTCAAAATCAATTGTTTCAGCATTTTGATCCTTATCTTCACTAGATTGACTTTGATTATGTTCAAACCAATGAGGCAATATCTCCTGTCTAGTTGGATGTTGACCTCCATGAACCGTTCTTTTCATTTGCTGTTCTTTATGTGCTAATGTTGCTGCATTCACTTGCTCCATTGTTTTCAGATCAGCATTAAACCATGATTTTAATATTGCCTCAACATACGCCCATTTTTTTGTACCTTGCTCAACTGCTAGTTTCATAGCTTCAATAACAAGCTCTTGCGAAAGGTCATTAATCCATCCAGTGATTTTGTCTGCAATATAACTTCCGATTGTTCCAAAGCCATTTTGTTCAAAAAAAACAAATGGGTTTGGATCTTGTTGTTTGTGACCTTCTATATCTTTTGGTTCATTGGAATTTTGATTTTCTAAATTTTTTTCATCGATTTTATCAACCAAGTTATTATTATTCTTTTCTTCTTCTTTTTCTTCTTCTTTTTCTTTTTCTTCCCCCAAGTCTATAGATAGTCCATCTATACGGTATCCATATTGTTCTAATAAGGTTATATAAAGGTTTCTAAAGGGTTCATGTTTAACCTGAGCTACTTCTTTAGCAATACATTTTTTTACCTTTGGAGAATTGATGAAGTTATATTTAATCCAATTCAAAATGATGATTTCTTTCGTTGCTTCGTTATAATGGATTTTTCCATACTCGGTAAACCGTTGTAGAAGCTTATCAACTGTTTCTCTGTTATATCCAGTCTCAGTCTCAATAATTCTCTTAGGAAGCTCGTAAATACCGCATTGAGTGGTCTTGCTGTTTGTCATAAGGTACACGTAAAAATATTTTTCTTCTGGAGTAAGATCTAACACAAAAGCATCCTGCCAAAATTCACAATGTACTTGTCTATATACCGCCATATAAAATCACTCCACCCTTTATCGTTTGGTTTATTTGTTTTCAAGGTTTTTCAGCAAAAGAATAATTGATAGCATAGCTTGTCCACCTTTTGCATATGATTAAGTATGATTATCCAGTACAGCTTGAAGCCTTAGTTTATCAATGATAAAATTAAGCTAGTTTATTTTTATTTGTGTGTAGTAAGCTGTTGGTCCAGCTTACTGCTATTTCTTTATGTTCTAGAGCTTTTTGCAAACAAATACGTCTATTTTTAGTTAATCTTTTTTCAATATTCAGTAAACGAACTTCTTTACGATCCCCAGATTTAGTTAAAACTTCAATTAGTTGCACTATGATTGCTTCATGATTAATTAACTCTAATAATTGTTTTTTCATAGGGTAATCATAATTTAGGATTGTCATAATCATTCACCTCCTTAAAATTGAGAGATTACTAGTTATGTAGAATTATGATGCTAATTTCTTCTTTGGAATCCATGCTTCAATGTATTTAATTGCTGATGTTAACTCTTTTCTTTTCAGATCTCTATAGCTTGCTACGCCAAATCGGTCCTTAATATCACGATGGAGTTCCCTAAATAGATCCTTTCGATCTTCCTTATCAATCGTTAGCTCGTACACTTTGGCACCTACAGCTTTTTGTACTCTTCTTTGCTGTCCACTATCCAAGGTTACTTGCTCATCAACTTTGTATTCCAATTGCTTTATTTTGTTATCCAACTGATCAACTTTCTCAGAGTTTTCTAAAGTTAATCTCACTGATGCTAATAATTGTTCTCTCGCTGATAACATTTTTGCTTCGTGTTTAACCCTATAGTAATCATCAACTAACATTTCATATGCTTCCCATGCTTTATCTGTATTTAAGGATTTAGCATGAAGCCATGCACCCTTCTCAGTCCAAAGGTATAATTTATTAAGGTTAGGCGCGATTCCTAAATTTTCGTATTCGCGTTTGAAATTTCTTAATTCAATCCCAGCCAGTAAGATAAAATGCTTATCTTCTAAGAAACGTTGTTGGTTATTTGCAAAGTTGTTGTTTAGCATTTTAATTTTCGCGCCATACTGTTCAGCAAGAATTTCACTTGTAAGCAACCTTTGTCCATTTTGTTCTATAGTTAGTGTTTGGTTCATATATTCACCTCGATATTTTTAAGTTAAAATCACTTGACTTCATGGCTCTTTCTCATATTCTCTAATCTCTTCTCTTCTTCAATTTCCGCATTCAGTTTCAATTGTTCTTCAACAGAAAGAGAATCCCATATATCCCATAGAGCATTATAAAAGTCTTGTATACGCCTCTGATTTTCCTCTTCTGTCATTGGTGGAGGAGCAACAATTTTAACTACTGTTTTTCCAAATTTATATGTAGCTAAATACTCCTTTTTTTGTTTGTTTTTTTTATCACCCATAGACATTTCCCTCCTTGGAATATGTCTATGATCTATTTTGGATTGGACAACACTATAAATTCCATCCACTATGAATCCCCCTAACATTTGCAGTTATTTATAATCCACTTATTGTTCATGTTGTACAATTAAAGTAGAATTTACTTATCTACTAAATCATTTAATGTAATCTCAAAAACTAAAGCAATTTCATGTGCCATTTCAATGGTTAATTTTCTTTCACCCCTTTCGATTTTACTTAAGGCAGAAACAGATATATACAAGAGGTCTGAAAGCTCTTTTAAGGTTAATCCATTTTCATTTCTTATCTCTCTAATTCTATTTTTCATTGTCCACCTCTCAAATAATTGTACGTTATGTACAATTGTTACTTACATTATATTTGTACAAAACGTACAATGTCAACAGTAGTTATAAATAAATTTGAGTAAAATTGTTCAAATTGGCAAATTTCTTTGTTACAATTAATAGAAGTATAGGTACTCTTACTTAGAAGGGTAGGCAAGTTAATGAAATATGAAGTTATTGGTGAAAGACTGCGTACAGCACGAGAAAACAAGGGATTTACACTTAAAGAAGTGGGTGAAACATTACAACTAACATTTTCTGGAGTGTCAAAGTTTGAACGTGGTGAACGTAAGCCATCTATAGAAATCCTTGAAAAGTTTGCTACTACTTATAACGTAACTTTAGATTATCTGCTGGGGAATTCAGATAATCCAACACTAACATCTGAACAGGAAATTAAAATTTCAGCTGAAGCTAAAGAGTTATATGAAATTATTGAAAGTCTCCCAAGTGAGAAAAGGGAGGAAATTATAAAAGAAGTTACCGCCTATGTAAAAATTAAATCAGCACAAGAAAATTTCTAAGCTCCCTCATTTCATAGAGGCAGCTTTTTCATTTTTTATCTTTTCTACAAGTTGAACAGCGTGTAGATTATTTAATTCTTTATATTTAGCTAATTTTTGAAGTGTTATTAACAAGTCTGTTTTCATATATAACTACCTCTCTATCCTTTGCTTTAATATTATTACTGTTTTCTTTTTCAGTTAGTTATCAAGAACAAATTTTATAGAGTATAGTGGACAACAAAATTAACACTATGACTTTTGATGTCCACTCTTTAAAACGATTGAAGGACAGTACCTCTAGTGAGATACTGCCCTTCAATGATATTAACCACCTTCTGGTTCATTGTTACTACTTTTGAGAATTATTAGTTTCTCCTTCTCAATAATTTTATCATTTGGTGAATCCGCATATCCAAATGTAGGTATTGATATTACTAACAAAGAAGCAAGGAAACTCATCTTGATCCAATTTTTCATTATCTATATACCTCCTTAGATGCTTTATGCCTATTAAAAACTTTATAGGGTAAATCAGCAAAATGCGTGTCTCCCCACATTTCAAACTGTACTCTCGCTTGATTCAATAAATCATGTTCAATCATTTCTGATGGTTCAATTAAGGCTCGTACTATCCTAACAAAAACTGCATTATATCCATCATATTCAGTTTCTTTCCCTAATTTTATCTTAGCTTCATCCATCTTCCCAATAGTGGCTAATAAGAATGCTTGATTGATAGGAGATATAGGTTCTAACCCAACTGTTTCCCCCCAGTATATAGAAGAGAATTCTACTTGGAATTGAGCATGATTTGAATCTGTAAACATACCACACTCAAAATATAGCTTTGAAGACATTTCCAGATGACTTATACATTTGTCTTTATTTTCATATAAATAAGAAGAACCTAATGCATAATGTGCAGATGCTTTATGTCTAGTTCCTACTTCACTATTTATGATTTCTTGAGCTATTTTACGAACTTTGGCATAATCCTTAAGCTTGACTAGTGCTCTTATTAGCAATTCATTAACTCTAGGCTTAAATTTAGTATACATTAGAATCTTCTTTTGATCTTCAATATTCTCCAACATGGACAAACAGACATTTTTCAGTTTTAAATACCTTTCACTTATTCCATCAAAATTCTGAGCATTTAATAGATAAAGTGCTTTTACATAATTTTTCAAAAATAAAACTTGAGGGTTTGAGCAATTAATATTTACACTCTCTACATAAATATCACCCCAAGTAACCCCGTTTTCTTTTAGTTTAGCTTTTGCAATTAGCCCGTATATCATAGCTATTTGTAGTGTTGGATACTTCATTCCTTTACCTTTATCAGATAATTTCCCCACAAGTTGAAACATGTTTTTCTCTAAACAATAATCCATTAATTCTTTTAGATTACTAGATTTAGCGATATAAACTAAACCGTAATCTTCTAACAGTTCTAAATCTTGTTTATTATTCCCGTAAAGCATATATAATTTTAAAACAGTTTTCACTGATGGTTCAGGTTTACCTACTTCAAAATATTTTATAAAATTTGAAACAGTGCTTTTAGATTTTACATCTATTAATCGTGCTATTTCTCGTTGTCCCCTAGAATCCTTTAAAATGTAGTTTCTAAGATCAATTAATTTCACATTACCCCCCCTGCAAAAGGAAAAACAATATATTTATAATTATGGAATTATTTACTTATTTAGTGTATCATATGGTGTGACTAACGTAAATAGTTAAACTTTATTTCGATATACAACCAAATGAGATATTTAAAAAATTCTCATTATTCGTATGAAAGGAATGGTCATCATGGAAAGAATACAATGTAAATTGTCTGAAGCATTGTCAGAGTTAAATATTTCAGGATATAAACTCTCAATAGAGGCTAAGTTGCGCCCAAGTACAATTCAAGATTTAGTACATAATAGAATGAAAAGTGTTAAGATAACTACTTTGTTATCCATTATTTCCACACTAAATGCAATTGCTAAGGAAAAGGGTTTAGATAAAGAATACAATGTATCAGATATATTTATTTATATAAAAATGTAACTATAATTGATTATATATTTCACAAATGCACGAACGCAAGTTCTTATATGTAACTTGATAAAATTACTCATTATTCAGCATGATTTACACAAAAAGGTAATAATAAAATAATATCAGAAAAATAAATTATTTGTTTTCCTACCTAGAGCTCATTTTTTTGAATAAAACTATAGATTTCTTCATTTTTCTTTATATTTCTTTTAATAATATTAATATATTTATAATTCATTTAATAGGATTCAACTGTAATCATAATTACTTACATATACTAAGAAAAAAGAACATATCTGATTTTGGGGTGATCAAATGGAAAAGGTTGCTATTTATCTAAGAAAATCACGTGCTGACCTTGAAGCAGAGTCTCGTGGTGAAGGAGAAACATTAGCAAAGCATAAAAAAACTTTATTAAAAGTAGCAAGAGAAAAGAAGCTCAATGTATCAATAATTCTAGAAGAGATAGTTTCAGGAGAATCACTAATGAAACGACCTGAAATGCTACGTTTACTTGAGGAAGTAGAAAATAAATCTTTTGATGCAGTTCTTGTAATGGACATGGATCGTTTAGGCAGGGGGAATATGCAGGAACAGGGTTTAATCCTAGAAACGTTCAGAAGCTCAAATACAAAGATTATTACACCTCGGAAGACATATGACCTTACAAATGAGTTTGACGAAGAATACAGCGAATTTGAAAGCTTTATGGCACGAAGAGAATTAAAGCTAATCACAAGACGTATGCAACGTGGGCGTGTTGCAAGTATAGAAGCAGGAAATTATATAGGAAGTGTTGCTCCATATGGTTATAAAAAAATTAAAACAGAGCACAATGAAATAACTCTTGTACCTGATGAAAATGAATCACCTATTGTTAAAATGATTTTTGATATGTATGTTCATCAAGATCAAGGTACTGGTCTTATAGCAAGGCACCTAAACAATTTAGGTATTCCAACAAGAAAAAATAGTAAATGGATAGTAGCAACAATTCGTGATATACTTCAAAACCCAATTTACATAGGAAAAATTAAATGGAATACAAGACCAGAGATAAAAACAAAAGTAGATGGTGAATTAAAAACATCTAGACCTCGGGCTAATAAAGATCAGTGGAAAATTGTTGACGGTAAACACTCTCCTTTAGTTGAGGAAGATATTTTTTATAAAGCGAAGGAAATTTTTAAATCTAGAAAAAGAGTTCGAACATCAAACGGTAAGATAACTAACCCTTTAGCTGGTATTATCCGTTGTGGAATGTGTAACAGTGCTATGGTGAGGAGACCCTATAAAAATCAACCTGCTCACATTATATGTTCAAATCAATTGTGTTCCAACAAAAGTTCCAGATTCGAGTATGTTGAGCTTAAACTTATAAAGGCTATTGAAGAGTGTTTATTACAATACAAGACTGATCTAAGATCTGTAAATCGTATAGACAACGACAATGAAAGCCTAGATAAAGAAGATATTATGAAGAGTATTCAGCAAGAAAAATCTGAACTGTTAAAACAACAAGATCGACTACATGATTTCTTAGAAAGAGGTGTATATTCTGAAGAAACTTTTTTAGACAGAAACCAAAAAATAGCCTTAAGGTTACAAAAAGTAAATGGAGCATTAGAAAAAATCCAAGAAGAGATTTCCTCAGAAAAAAACAGATTGACCACTGAAACAAATATAGTTCCAAAAGTTGAAACTAATTTAAGGTTATACCTCCAATCTAATGACCCACCTGAGAAAAATAAACTACTAAAGCTTATTGTACACGAGGCTGTCTATGCTAAAGATAAAACCCAAAGATTAGATGACTTCTCGTTAGAAATAACTCCCACATTTTACACAGACAACAAATAGGTGCAAAAGAATTTGCTCACCTAGAAATGATTGCAACGATGGTTTATAAACTTACAAAAGACGCTACTGTTGAACAATTGAAAGCAGCAGGTTTAGGTTCACATTATGCAAATCATGAAAAAGCCTTGTTTTACGAAAACTCAAGTGGTGATGCATTTACGACAACCTATATTGCAGCAAAAGGTGATCCGATTGCTGATCTGTATGAAGATATTGCAGCTGAGGAAAAAGCTAGGGCAACTTATCAATGGATTATCAATTTAAGTGACGATCCCGATTTGAATGATGGATTACGTTTTTTGAGAGAAAGAGAAATTATTCATGCGCAACGTTTTCGAGAGGCTGTAGAAATATTAAAAGAGGAAAAAGATCAAAAGAGATTCTTTTAGCTAATGACTTTAACTCATTAGCTATTTACTTTCATGGTATAAATTTATATCATATTCAGTCTGCATTAAATCGAAAACACGTTCTCTTTCATGCCATTTAATAGGTTGTGGCCATAGCTCAATACTCTTTCTTATTACTTCACAGCGTAAATCATGAAATTCCTTCTCAGTTTTGTCAACCTTCTTTTTATAATAAAGAATTGTACCATACACAGAAAATATGGTAAGCAATACAAATAAATGAATTTCATCTCCTAGAAAGATAGACATGATCTTACTTGTAGAATAATAAAATGGCTGTACAATGAAGAATAAAATATATAGAAAGAATATGATGCACAGAAATAGTAAAGTATACTGTAGCACCTTCACTCTTTGTTTCATAAACTCAAATTTACGCTTTCTATCAACGAGATGCTGAAGCAATTGTTTTGTTACTTGATCTGTATTTGTATGTAATTGCTTTATTTTCTCCTCAATCATAACCACCTCCAGCTCACTTTACTCCTATTCTATTAACTTGGACTACGTATTATGCCATAACAAAATAAGGTAGCGATTTGATCAACGACAACATGCTGGAGTTTCAAATCATAAAAACGCTTCATCTTTTATGGTTTAAAGAAACGGCTCAAAAGGCTTAGAAAATAGCTAGACAAGACATAGAGGCAATAAATGACCTTATCTTCCATTCCTGACTACCAAGCGTGTTAATAGGCACTTTCTTCTGCAAGTAGAAATGTTGAAATGAGCCTGAAGTGAAATATTCAATAGAAATAAACAATATTTATCGTTTCACATAAGTTACTAAGTGAAAAAAGCACCAATTGCGAAAAGAGCCTTATTTAATAAAACGAAAGCACACTTATTTGCTTTCGCTCTGTCTCGTTGGTATAAGAAGTTTTTGCCCTGTAAATATACTATTTCCTTGTATATTATTTGCTAGTTTTATGATCTCAATTCCAGATTTACTATTAAAATATTTCATTGAAATGCTAAATAACGTTTCGTCATTTTTCACATAATGAATGATGTAAGAATTACTATCTGTTATTTCGGTCTCTTGTTCGACCCCATTCTCTATATTCGTTTCGCTGGATGCATGATTGGTTGTGGTGTCTTCTTCAACACTTTCACTTCCTATTGGCTCAGATTGCTGAAAGCTTTCTTCGTCCTCCACATTCCCTCTGTTAGGGGATTGGATATTCACTTTCACAGGACCCTTACTATTGGTATCTAAAGTATTATTAGCGTTTCTGTATGCAATACTAAGGATTACAATTGGCAATAATATAAAAAACAGAGCTAACAAACGAATAATCGGGTATTTAATTCTAAATTTCGTTTTCTTTTTTTTTGCTTTATGTACCTGACTTCTAGGAGGCAACACTGATTTTTTTACACTTTCCTCTTCAGCATTTGCAATCCTGTCCCGTAATTGTGTAGCTTGATCCTGCAACTTTTCATTCTTATTAGACATACCAATCACCTCTTACTATGTCTTTTGCTACTTATATAATTTAGACGCAATCTGACAGCTAATATAAAATCTATTAAAAAATGTGCAAAGGTTGTGACAAATAAGTTATTTGTCTTTAAAAACATATATCCTAATAAAAAGCTTAAAAATATAACTGAAATGAATAGAACCCACTTTTGAAGATATCGAAAATGTAAAAGAGCAAATATTAAACTAGCAACGACAATGCCAAAATGAGTTTGTATAACACCTCTAAATAATAACTCCTCTGAAAAGGCAATGACGATAGTTAAAAAGAATATATGCGGTATGCTTCGATGCTGAAAAATTTTTTCATTAAGTCCACCATCATCAACTAGCTCGTTTGGTAAATATTTCATAAATAACAAGTCAGTTATAATTACAAATAACGCTATTCCACCACCATATATAATGATACGGAAATCCAATAAGTTCCATAGTGCTTTGAACGAATTAAAATCTGGAAATAGAAAAAAACCAAAAATAATCGCGGCCACAATCAATAATGTTTGTGTTGCGTACAAATGAAATAAAATTTCTCGATCGTCCATATTTTGTAATAAACGTTGTTGCCTATTATTTAACATCTATTTTCACTCACTTTAAACATTCGATTTAGCTCATTCCTCCAATTAAATGGTTTAGGTTTTGTATTCTCAGAGTTTTGATAAAAGTTGTTTATTTGAAATGAGCAATTATCACAGCAACTAGATGGTTTCTTTTCTAGCTTCTCGCAAAAATATGCTAGTAAATGTTCTCTTCGGCAATCGTTACATTCAATCCATTCCAGCATTTTATGTAACTTCAAGTATTTCTCTTCAATTCTTCTTTGTACTTCTTCATAAATTACACTGATGATTTCACCCTTATCAACTTTATTATTCATCAACTTTGGTAGTTGCATTATTAGATGCTTTAATAATCGCCACTGTACTTCTGTCAAATGATATTCGTCTATGATGGTTATATCATGTTGTTTATTAAAAGAGGAAACGCTGCTTATCTTCCCAGAATGATCTAGGTAATTAACTACTTTTCCAACTTGTTTAATTGTCGGGAATTCATGTTCGATAATTCCTCTTTGTAATTTGTCATCACCAACGGTATGAAGTAAGATTGCAATACTATTTTTACCATCACGCCCCGCACGTCCTATTTCTTGAACATAAGATTCAAATTGGCTTGGAAAATGGAAGTGAATCACAAATCTAATATTAGATTTGTTAACACCCATACCAAATGCACTCGTGCAACAAATAACATGTAATTGATCATGGAGAAACTGTTGTTGTATTAACATACGTTGTTCTTGGTCCATGCCTCCATGATAATAAGCGACATCAGTTATTCCTTCGTTTAATAATCTTTCTGCTATTATTTCAGTCCAATTTCTACTTGAAAAATATATGATTCCTGGGCCCTTCAAAGATCGAATGAAATGTAGAAGCTTGTCTATTTTCTCTTCAATTGTATTAACTTTTTCAACTAATAAAGCGATGTTTGGTCGATCTACAGAATAAATATGCATCTTCGCATCATGTAAATTTAATGATTTTTTTATATCTGTAACTACCTCATTTGTTGCTGTTGCAGTTAACGCAAGGCAAGTTGGATTACCTAACATTTCTTTTATTTCACCTAGCTTAGAATAATCTGGACGAAAATCATGTCCCCATTGGGATATACAATGGGCTTCATCTACTACAAATAGTGAAACATTGATGTTCTTTAGCGCTGAAATTATATGAGGTAATTGCAGCATTTCTGGAGAAATATAAATAAAGCGAAAACTTGCTATATCGCGAATAGCAAGGCGTTTAGCACCCGTTCGTAAAAAACTATTTAGTGCGATTACTTTTTTTTCACCATTCATCCTAAGCTGTTGAACTTGGTCTTCCATTAGAGATACTAATGGTGAGATAATTATAATACTGCCACTCAACATATAACCTGGTAATTGGTAACAGATTGATTTTCCCCCACCCGTTGGCAGCATCCCTACAACATCATTACCAGCTAATATATCCTCAATAATTTCCCTTTGACCAGTTCGAAATGTTTGATATCCAAATCGGTTATTTAATTGAGTTTCCAACTTCATTTACTCCACCACTTTTAGCTAAAACAAGACGAATTTCAAAATATGAAAAGGTTGAATTTAATGCCTGTTTAATAAGCTTTAATTGATTTGTTTGCAATTCCCTTATTTGAGCTTGAATGAGTGCTATCTTATTTGTATTAATAAATGGTTCTATACTAAAATTTTCAATGTTATGAGCAATTTCAACAATATGATCCTCAATTGTGCTCTCTTTTAAATCCCTTATTTTAGAAATTTGATCTATTGATTTCCCGTTGTTAATTAAAGCTAGCGTTTTCCGAGCAGAAACTGTTAGTGGATATGGAAAGTTAATATCAGCAATCATTTTAGCTAAAATAGGCATTTTAGTTTTGTTTAGTTCAACTAAATTAACTATTTCATGTAATATAGCTTGAAAAGTAATAACAATATACGTCTCATCTTCACGATACATTGTTGATAATTGTTTAAATGTCAAGCCTATCCGATCAAAACTTGATAGCCTAAGAACAAAAAGATCCGCTTTTTTTTCTGGCAACAAAGAAAGTAATAATTCTAATTCATTAGCTATATTATTTATCAACACTAATTTGTTTCCTTGATAGTGGTTGAAGAAATCCTTGACCCATTTTTGAACGCTTTCGTTCGTCTGAATAGGTGTATATTGCTGATTTTTATAAGAAATATTTGAGAGCACCTGCACAATTAAGGTGAGTCTTTTCCAAAAATGACTAGCCACATTGTTATACTTCCAACCGTCAAGCTTTTCCGGCAATGGACTTTCCAATAAATATTGTGTAACTATTTTTTCACCAACTATTGTTACGTCGTAATGATCTTTCTCAATTTCTCTAATGTAATTTTGTTCTTTTAATAAATGAACAGCTTTTGTAACTTCGTGTATTGAATGATCTGGTAAGACCGAAAACAAATTTGATAAGTCATATAGCTTACCATCATGTATTGTTTGTGAAGATTTTTTGCCTTTTAACAGATGGTGTACAGCAGCAACAGATCGCTCACCTTTCAATTTCTTAAGACAGTATAAAACTACTACAGAAAAATAATTGAGAGTTTTCATATGATCACCTTAAGGTAAATAAACTCAAAATGAATAGATATATTTATTTTAGCAAATATTGAAGAAGTAATGTGAACTATTCTCATCAAACCTCTATAAAAAACGTCTTAATCACTGATTACTACTTTTATTTAACGAGCTAGAAAGCCTTATATGATAAGTATTCTCAATGACTTTTCTATTGAAAAGTTTTTAAAACAGTTTTACAATAGGAATGAGCAACTCGTTTCCATTTTTAATGAGGAACTAATTTATTAATAGATAACTTTGGGAGGTATTTTGATGGCAAAGTACACAATTGTTGACAAAGAAACATGTATCGCATGTGGTGCATGCGGAGCAGCAGCACCTGATATTTATGATTATGATGATGAAGGTATTGCATTCGTAACATTAGACGATAATCAAGGAATTGTTGAAATTCCTGATGTTCTATTAGATGATATGATGGATGCACTTGAAGGATGCCCTACAGATTCAATCAAAGTTGCAGATGAAGCATTTGATGGCGATGCATTAAAATTTGAATAGAATAATTAAAAGAGGCTGGGACAAAACCCAACTCTGATATGAAAAAGCCGGTGAAATTTTACGACGAGTAAAATTTCACCGGCTTTGATTATTTTTGAATTAAAATAAGGACCACTTCTGATAAAATAAAGTTACCACACAAAATCTCATCAGAAAGAAGGGTCCTTATGTTTAAAAATTATATCATGAATCAACTAGTTTTGCCTTTAGATCTAGAAGTGAAATTACAAAAAAATGATATTGCCTTCCATGTCCATCATTTAGTTGAAAGTATCCCTCATAAAGCGTTCGAATCATTTCTCCGAAATGAGGGTTGTCCTGCCTATCATCCACGCATGATGCTTAAAATTATTTTGTGTGCCTACACACAATCGGTCTTTTCTGGACGCAAAATTGAAGCCCTATTAAAAGACAGTATTCGTATGATGTGGTTAGCTCAAGGATATGAACCAAGCTACCGCACAATCAATCGATTCCGTGTTCAACCAGAAGTTAAAGAATTAATTCGCGAATGTTTTGTCCAATTCCGTTGCCAATTGATCGAAGAAAAGCTTATTGATCAAGAAGCAATTTTTATTGATGGCACAAAGATTGAAGCGAATGCGAATAAATTTACGTTCGTCTGGAAGAAATCCATTGAGAACTATCATGAGAGTTTAATTGAAAAGTCAAACCAGCTATATAATGAGTTACTTAAGAATGAAATTTTACCTGAAATTGAACGTGAAACGGCTGAAGAGTTATCATTGGAAGATCTCACTCAATTGGTTCAAAAAGTAGACGATGTTGTAACTGAGTATGATAAACAACTTGAAGATACTTCAGACAC
>NZ_JBPXRQ010000070.1:0-14995 GCF_051842895.1 Cytobacillus sp. Hm23 | reverse complement strand
ATCAAAATGATTGGGTATGGATAGATGTAGAATTCAAAGAGCAGGATTTACATAAACGTGGCGTTTGGGAGTGGAAAGAATCTAGTCCTAAGCTTGTTAAGGTTGGGAAAAAGTACTTTCTCAATTTTACATACGAACACAAAGTAATATTAACTAAAACAAAATTAAAAGACCAAAAGATTTGTGCCATAGACCTTGGAATTACAAACTCTGCGGTTTGTTCAGTTATGGATTCAACCGGAACTGTCTTGGCTCGAAAGTTTATTAACCAGTCAAAAGAAAAAGACCGATTGTACACTATGACGAACAAATTACGTAAAGCACAAGCGATTTCTGGCTGGATAGCTGCTCCTAACTTTGGCGTAGAATCAATGGAATTCAAAAACACATTGTAAACAATACTTCTTACGAGATCGTGAAGTTCGCTCGCGAGCATAATTGCGATGTAATTGTCTTAGAGTACCTGGATAAAATGAAAACCCCAAAGGGGTACTACGGTGCAAAGAAACTTCGTTTCAAGCTCCATTATTGGAGAAAAAAAAGGATTAAAAAACAAAGTCACTCAAATGGCTCACTACCTCGGAATGCGTATTTCTAGAATTAACGCTAGAAATACAAGTGCCTTAGCTTTTGATGGTTCGGGAGAAGTAGAGAGAAACCCTAAAAAAGACCTTCCCACGTTCTCGACGGGCAAAGTTTATCATGCGGATTTATCAGCTTCTTACAATATCGGAGCTCGATATTTTATTCGAGGAATCCAAAAATCCATTCCTGAAAAGAAATGGTTGTCCCTTCAGGCAAAAGTTCCTGAATTGGCAAAAAGAACAGAACAAAACTTGTCTTCATTAATTAGTCTCAACTACGCATTAGAGTCACCGAGGGTGGCTTAATAGCTTGTTTTGTACTCTATTTAAGACAAGGGATGCTCCATCAAATTGTGTAACAATTAGTTTGAGAGGTTCACGATGTTTTATACTGTTGTCATCGTTTTGTAGAAAAAACACTACTAACTTTAGTTGGAGCTGTTTATTTCTATGGACGAAATACAACCATCAAAGTTTAAACAAATTCTATTTGTGAAAAAAGAAATACATTTGCGTTAATTTCACAGATCTAACACAATTTTATTGTAAAATGACTGTTAGATATTTTTTACATAATAAAATTGGTAATAATGGACTTATCAATGATAGAAGGGGAGATAAATTAAATAATGAAGAAGTTACTTGTAATAGTTGTAATGTTAATCATTGGGTTAGTTGGTTGCTCTAAAACAGAAGAACCACCTGTTCAATTGGAATTGATTGAGGTAGAAATTCAAACGAAGCCAGATGTAATTAATCCACAGGATGAAGTTGAAATATCCGCAACAGTAACACAGGGAGAAGGTTTTGTTAATGATGCTGATAGTGTGACCTTTGAAATTAAAAAAATGGGTGAAGAAGAATCAGAGGAAGTAGAAGGAAAGCTCAAAGGAGACGGGGTTTATTTTATTAACAAAACCTTTGCTGAAGCAGGTGTTTATGCTGTTACGGCACACGTTACAGCACGAGGATTACATACAATGCCCACAGAAGATATAACAGTCGGTTCGGCTGATGTTCAGCAAGAGAGCGAAAGCGTAATGAATGATGACTCAAATGAGAGTATGGATATGGAAGATGAAGATAGTCATGAGAACATGGAAAGTGAGTCTAGCGAGCATGAAGAAGCAAATCATGGCGAAGGGCTCAAAATTCATTTAATGTCGATGGATAATGTGAAATTAAATACTGAAGTAGCATTAATCGCTCACCTCCAGTTAGATAATAGCCCATTATCCAAAGCTGAGGTTCAGTTTGAAGTTTGGCAGGACGGTCAAGAAAAGCATGATTATATTGACGCTATTGAAGGTAATGCAGGAGAATATAAGGTGCAAAAAACCTTTGAAACCATCGGTGAATATAATGTGACTGTCCATATGAAAAAGGATGAGCTTCATGACCATATAGAAGAAACAATTCAAGTAATAGAATAACACGTTGAGTAGGCTATAAACGAATGGTTTGTAGCCTTTTCTATTCCCAACGATTTCACAGCATGAAAACATTGGGGGATTGACACTAAATATTTATTTGAACTTTTTTATAGGTTTGTGCGTACTATGTTTGATTGGGATTTTATTTAGAGTTTATGCGCTATGAGGTGGTGACAATTTGATTACAACAACAAAGTATGTGTTAGTTTTCATTATTGTTTGTTTTCAACTTCTCGGATATGTCTACCTATTTATCAATATGAAAATAGCTCTACTTCTTTTAGGTAGCGCATTTGTAATTTTTTTGTTGTTATTTACTTTGTTATTTATTGAACGTTTAAAAGAGAAAAAGGAGGAAGATCAAGATGATCTTAGTAACTACTGATTTTGTCCCAGGGAAAGAGATTAAACAATTAATAGGATTTGTTAAAGGAAATACTGTGCAAACGAAGCATATTGGTAAAGATATCATGGCAGGTCTTAAGACACTTGTTGGAGGAGAAATTAAAGAATATACAGAAGTCATGAATGAGGCTCGGCAGCGGGCGATTAGCAGGATGGTAGAAGATGCAAAAAGTAAAGGGGCGAATGCTATTATATGTTTACGCTTAGAAACCTCTAATGTTATGACAGGTGCCTCTGAAATCATTGCATTCGGAACAGCTGTAGTAGTTGAATAGTTTGTTTATTTCGTCAAATTGTTGCTTTTAATAAATTAGCACAGTTTCATGAGGGTTTATGAACTAAAGTTCAGGACATCTCTTTTTCTCGAAAGACTATAAAAAATTTTATAACTTGTAAAAAGCTGAGAGTCATGTTATTCACTTAACTGTCATATATATTAATTGAGAAATCTAGTACATGTGTTATACTATGAAAAGAAATAACTAAAGGCTCTCTTCGGAAACTTTGTAGTGAACTATGAGATAGTCTAACTAAATATATTAACACTAGGGGAGTCTGATTGAAGACTGAGATGGAATCTTGTTTCCAGACCCTTTGAACCTGATCTGGCTGACACCAGCGTAGGGAAGTGGACAACATGTGATAATGACTTTGCCTTCATGCTTAATTTATGAATTAGGTATGAGACATATTATTCATGAATTGGATTAATAACGTCAAATATTCATGCATTCGATACATGTAAACCCACTCTTACGCAAGAGTGGGTTTTTTAGTTGCTTATGTTTATGACTGTTGCAGGTTACATGTACATCTCAATATTGTTATTTTCCTATTTGACGATCGCGTCTTTTGAGATAGGGCACTAATTATAGTATGTGGGTAATTCTCAATATCGATGAGCCGTTTGGATTGCTGAGTAAATTTAAAGTTGGTACATCCCTCATCTTTATAAGTGCGACTGTTTATTAGTGAGTAATGTCTAGAGCTGAAAAAATAAGCTCAAATACTTGATTAAATTAATTTACAAGGAGGTCTTATGGCAAACAAAGAGCTACATATTATTTCAACTGGGACACAATCAATCAACACGTTTGTTTCGATTATTAGTGAGATTCATCCTTTTGCAAATGCTATACACTTACGTGAAAAACAAATGTCAGCGAGAGACTTATATCAAACGATCAATCAACTAATACAACAAAGTGTACCACTTAATAAAATAGTCATAAATGACCGAATTGATGTTGCTTCAGTTGCTGAAGTAGGTGGTGTTCAGCTAGCATATCATAGCTTATCAGTAGGCGATGTTAAAAGGGTATTTCCAAAGCTTCGCATAGGGAAGTCTGTTCATTCATTAGAAGAGGCTGTTGAAGCAGAACTGCAAGGGGCTGACTATGTGATGTATGGTCATATTTATCCTACCTCCTCTAAAAAAGGAGTGATAGCTAAAGGGGTTGATAGTGTCAAAGAATTTAAAAAACAGCTATCGATACCTTTAATTGCCATTGGAGGAATTAAACCATTTCATATTCCTGAACTGATAGATAGGGGAGTAGATGGAGTGGCAGTATTGTCAGGCGTATTATTAGCCCAAACGCCTATAGAAGCAATAAAAGATTATTCAAAAATGTTATCGAAAGAGATGATTACATGAAGAAAACGTATGATGCCATCGTTATTGGTGGGGGCATAAATGGTGGCTCAATCGCTTATCATCTAGCAAAGCGAGGGCACCATGTGCTGGTCATTGAGAAAGATCAATTAGGTAGTAAATCTTCTGGTGCTGCTGCAGGGATGTTAGCAGCTCAAGCGGAATTAACTGAGGATGGGCCACTATTTCAATTAGCTAAAAAAAGCAGGAGCATGTTTCCTACAACGATCGAGGAATTAGAAAGCAAATCGAACGTCCATATTGGATATGTGAACAAAGGAATGCTCAAGATTGCAATAAGTGAAGAAGAGGAGCAGCAATTAAAACACATTATTCAATTGCAAAAAAATATTGGGGAACAAACTGAATATTTAACATCTGAAGAAGTAAGAGCATATGAACCTTCACTGTCTTCAATTGTCAGAGGAGCTATGAGTATACCTAAAGATGGTCAAGTATCTGCTTATGATTTAACGATTGCATTTTTTAGGGCAGCAAGGGTGTTAGGAGCTACAATCAAAGAGGAAACGAATGTTTATTCATTAATCATAAAAAACAATAAAATCCAAGGTGTTGTTACAAACGAGGGTGAATTCCATTCCGAACGGATTATTGTAGCTAGCGGGGCTTGGACGGACATGGTTGTCAAGCAAGCTGGGTTGTCATTGCCTAGCTATCCAGTAAAAGGGGAATGTTTATCTGTCAAGACTGACAAACCTTTGTTAACACAAACAATCTTTTCTCACCATTGTTACCTAGTTCCAAAAAAGGGTGGAAGAATAATTATTGGAGCAACAATGTACCCAAATACATTCAATACGACAGTATCTACGGGTTCCATTTGTAGTCTAATAGAAAAAGCTTCGATTATTTTACCAGAAATCATCAACACTCAATTTGAAAAAGCATGGTCAGGCATTCGTCCTCAAACGTATGATGGTATGCCTTTGTTAGGGGAGCATCCACATGTGAAGGGCTTAATTATAGCTACAGGGCATTATCGTAACGGGATTTTGCTAGCCCCTATAACTGGCAGTGTTACTGCTGATTTGGTTGAAGGAATCGACCTTGATCATGAGTTAATGCAGCATTTTCGAATTGATCGTTAAATGCTTTGTTTTTTAAATGTAGTTTTTTTTCCGTATGCTTTGTTATTCAGATATACAGCTAACTTACGGAAACAGATTGGATTTTGTACGCAAATCAACAACGGTTTTAGAAAATAAGAAAATAACAATCTATGATTGGACAAATGTTGTTAAAGAAAGGAGTGTGAGAATGAAGTTATTTATTAATGGTGATCGGGTTGATGTTCCTGATACTTTAGAAAATATATCAGATGTACTCCACCACTTCGAGCTTGAGGATAACATTGTTATTGTTGAAATAAACTCTACTATTTTACAAAAGCAGGATCATAAAGATACACAAGTAAATGATAATGACAAAATTGAGATTGTACATTTTGTAGGAGGAGGTTAATATGTTAAAAATTGGACCATATGAATTTTCATCACGTTTATTTTTAGGAACAGGTAAATATTCTAGTTTTGAGGTACAAAAGGAAGCTGTTGATGTATCGAATACAGAGGTGTTAACTTTTGCAGTTCGAAGAATGAATATTTATGAAAAAAGTCAACCTAATTTTTTAGAACAGTTAGACGTTAGTAAATATAAGTTATTACCAAATACGGCTGGCGCAGCAACGGCTGAAGAAGCTGTTCGTATTGCAAAGCTAGCAAAAGCTTCTGGTCTTTGTGATATGATAAAAGTAGAAGTAATTGGAGATTCAAAAACGTTGCTACCAGATCCAATAGAAACGTTTAAAGCATCTGAACAATTACTTGAGGAAGGCTTTATTGTCTTGCCTTATACGTCTGATGATGTCGTACTAGCAAGGAAATTACAGGAGTTAGGCTGTCATGCAATTATGCCAGGTGCATCACCGATCGGCTCTGGACAAGGTATTATTAATCCGTTAAATTTAAGCTTTATTATTGAACAGGCTACGGTTCCAGTAATCGTAGATGCAGGAATCGGTAGTCCGACAGATGCAAGCTTAGCAATGGAGTTAGGTGCTGACGGCGTATTGTTGAATACAGCAATATCTGGTGCAAATGACCCGGTTAAGATGGCACAAGCAATGAAGCTGGCGATTGATGCAGGACGGTTAGGGTATGAGGCGGGGCGTATACCAAAAAAACGATATGCTACTGCTAGCAGTCCGATGGAAGGAATGAGCATTGGTTGAGTGAACGTTATTCACGACAACAATTATTTTTACCGATTGGCGAAACAGGTCAACAAAAAATCTCTAACAAGCATGTACTCATTATTGGGGCTGGAGCATTAGGAACAGGCAATGCTGAAGCCCTCGTGCGAGCAGGGGTTGGAAAATTAACAATCGTTGATAGAGATTATGTTGAATGGAGCAATTTACAAAGACAACAACTTTATAGTGAAATAGATGCACAAGAGAGAATACCTAAGGCTGTTGCAGCAAAAGGCCGATTACAAGCGATAAATTCACATGTAGAAATTAATGCACATGTTGCAGATGTGTCTGTACGAGAAATGGAAGAGTTGGTTTTAGGAGTAGATCTCATCCTTGATGCAACCGATAATTTCGATACGAGATTGCTAATAAATGATATTTCGCAAAAATATGAAATTCCTTGGATATATGGTGCTTGTGTTGGAAGCTATGGAATTAGCTATACAATTGTCCCTGGAATCACGCCATGTTTACATTGTTTACTAGAAACAATCCCTTTAGGAGGGATGACATGTGATACTGCTGGAATTATTAGTCCGGCAGTTCAAATGGTGGTCGCTTATCAGACATCTGAAGCTTTAAAGATATTAGTCGAAGACTGGGCTGCATTAAGAAAAAAGCTAGTATCTTTTGATCTTTGGAAAAATCAGCATTCAGCAATTAGTGTTGATAAAGTAAAGAAGACTGAATGTTCATCTTGTGGTGAAGATAGAACCTATCCATTTCTATCTTATGAAAATCAAACGAAATCAGCCATTCTTTGTGGCAGAGATGCGGTACAAATTCGGCCACCCAAAAAAATTGATCGGGATTTGGAAAAAGTAGCTGATCTACTGAAATCTCAAAGTGGTACGGTTGAGCGTAATCCATATTTAGTTGCATTTTCGACAGGTCAACATCGCCTCGTTATTTTTAAAGATGGTCGTGTCCTCGTTCATGGCACAAAGGAATTATCAGAGGCAAGGTCGTTATATCACAAATATTTAGGTTGAAAACATGTAATGAAATGAAGACACTCATTGCCAATACAGTTAAACAACATACTGTTTTGCTTTGAGTGTTGTTTTTAGCGATAAACAAAGCATTGTTACTTCATCCAAATGAGGATGTATAAACCCTCAATTAGCTGTTCTAATTTAGTAACAATAACAACATTTATAAAATGGGCTAAATAAAATAGTGTATGTTCAAAAAGTCCTTCCCATTGATAAGCCTAGAAATTATCGAGTACTTACTTATTTGAACATCCTAGTAAAGTTGGAGATGGTACAAATGAATGTATATAAAGCATTAACAATTGCTGGATCTGATAGCGGAGGTGGAGCAGGGATTCAAGCTGATTTAAAAACATTTCAAGAGCTTGATGTGTTTGGTATGTCTGCTATTACAGCAGTGACCGCACAAAATACTCTCGGTGTTCAAGGGGTCTTTCCATTAACAGTAGAAGCTGCGATTCAACAAATAGACTCTATCGCTACCGATTTAGCTCCAGACGCCATAAAAACTGGCATGCTATTTTCAAGTGAATTAATCAAAGCGGTAGCTAATAAAATTTCTGAATATAGGTGGCAACATATAATTGTTGACCCTGTAATGGTTGCAAAGGGTGGTGCTACCTTGCTTCAAGAAGAAGCGGTTACGACTCTTAAGAAGTACTTAATCCCATTAGCATATGTTATTACTCCAAATATACCTGAAGCAGAAATAATTGCAGACATCAAGATAAACAATTTGGATGATCGACAAAACGCTGCAAAAATGATTCATGAATTAGGTGCACAGAATGTAATCATTAAAGGTGGTCATGACGTAGACGATATTGTTGTAGACCTATTATATGATGGTGACGAGTTTTATGAGTTTCATAACAAAAGGATAGAAACGAGACATACACATGGAACTGGTTGTACTTTTGCAGCGGCAATTACCGCAGAAATTGCCAAAGGAAAAGCTATTTACGAGGCTATTGAGACTGCAGAAGCTTTTATCCAAGCAGCGATAAAGCATGAGCTAGGCATTGGTTCAGGACATGGACCTACGAATCATTGGGCATTTAGCAAGAAAGGAGCTCTTTAAAATGTCTAATAAAAAAGTACAAGAAATGTTACCACTTTATTTCGTGATGGGCAGTCAAGATTGTTTAGGTGATCCTTGTGTCGTTCTACTCGAAGCGATCCGTGGTGGTATCACTGCTTTTCAATATCGTGAAAAAGGTGTTGGAGCAAAAAGTGGCATAGCAAAATATGATCTAGGAATTGAACTTCAAAAGATATGTAAAGATCACAACATTCCTTTTTTCGTTAACGATGATATTGAACTAGCAATTAAGCTTCAAGCAGATGGTGTACATATTGGCCAAGAGGATGAGCCAGTCGAAAATGTACGTAGTAAAATAGGCTCCACAATGGTATTAGGTGTATCTGCTCATACTGTTGAGCAAGCAAAAGATGCAACTGCAAAAGGAGCCGATTATTTAGGTGTAGGCTCAATCTATCCGACTAATACAAAAGAAGATGCGACAAATGTAAATGGACCTTCGATTATTCAAGAGATGAGGGACAACGACATTTCGGTACCGATTGTTGCAATTGGTGGGATAAAAGCTGGAAAGATACAGCCAATTATTCAAGCTGGTGCAGAGGGTGTTGCAGTCATTACAGCGATTACACACGCAGAGGATAAAATGAGTGCTACACGCAAATTAATTGAAGAAGTTAGCTCAGCAATGAATTAAATCGTTAACACTATTTGTTGATTCACATATTTTTTAAAAAATAAGAATTGACAGAACAAGCCAGTTAATGATAATCTAGCAAAGTATTAACTTTAACTATTAATAAGGAGGGTTACGAAATGATGAAGAAAATTGTATTCATTACTGATATCAAAGATGTAGACGTGAACAATAACAATAACTTCATAATGAAAAACGTGACCTATCCAATGACGGCTTTTTATAATTAAACTAAGAGAATTTTAAAAATCTCAGAAGTTGAAAAACAATTGTTCTCACAAGGTATAGGTCATGGAATTAATCCGTGGTTTGTGCCTTTTTATATTGCTATACAATATAATTGGATAATTAGGGCATATCTGGAATCATTCGGATATGCCCTTTTTATATATAACTATTGTTCAACATAACAGAGCAAAGGTATTTCTGTTAATTGAACACTAAAACAACATACTTAAACAAATTATTGAGGAGGACATGAAATGGAATCGAAACAATCATTGAGAACGATGAATACTGGAGATCTCGAAGGTGGCTAGCGTACAGACAACTAAGAAAAGGAGGATGATCACATGTTTTCAGTTTTATTAAAATTAAAATGGTTTTTTAAGGAAGAATGGAAACGCTACGCAGTGGCAATTACATTATTGTTTATCGTGAATATTTTAGAGGTGATTCCACCTTGGCTAATCGGTGGGGCAATTGATGATATTTTTGTAGGTAGTTTGACTGTACAAAAACTGACTCAATATTTACTGTTGTTATTGGCAATTATGGTTGTTGGATATGTAATGACATATAAATGGATGTACAACTTATTCGGTGGAGCGTTCGTCGTTGAGCGAACGTTACGTTCAAAATTTATGAACCATTTATTAAAGATGACCCCAACATTTTATGAAAAGAAACGCACAGGGGATTTAATGGCACAGGCTACGAATGATTTAAAAGCCATATCAATCACAGCCGGCTTTGGAATACTTACACTCATAGATTCTTCTGCTTATATGTTGACGATATTATTTACAATGGGCTTTATGATTAGCTGGAAGTTAACTCTTGCGGCAGTGTTACCAATGCCAATCATGGCGATTGCGATGAAAATTTATGGAAAGAAAATCCATGAACGGTTTACGGAAGCTCAGGATTCATTTGGTGATATGAATGACCGTGTGTTGGAATCCATTTCAGGTGTTCGAGTTGTGCGTGCATATGTACAGGAACAAGCTGACCGACAACAATTTGAGTCCCAGACTAACGATGTTTATCAGAAAAATGTAAAAGTTGCAGTCATTGATGCACTTTTTGATCCAACGATAAAAGTATTAGTTGGTATGAGTTATTTAATAGGTCTAGGTTACGGAGCGTATCTTGTCTTTCATAAGGCAATTACATTAGGTGAGCTCGTGTCATTCAACGTTTATTTAGGAATGCTTATATGGCCAATGTTTGCAGTGGGAGAATTAATGAATGTAATGCAACGTGGTAATGCTTCATTAGATCGTGTTAACGAAACACTTTCATATGAAGCAGATGTAATGGACGATAAACAACCTCGTTCGCTTGAATATCCAGGAGCAATTTCATTTGACAATGTGACATTTAAATATCCTTCTTCAGAGGTTAATAATTTGGAGGGGATATCATTCAACCTATCTCGTGGAGAAACGTTAGGGATTGTTGGTAAAACAGGAAGTGGAAAGACAACGTTAGTAAAACAACTTTTACGTGAATACCCGCTTGGTACTGGAAATATTGCTATTTCTGATGTGCCTCTTGAGCATATTGCGATAGAGCAAATTCAAGGATGGCTCGGTTACGTTCCTCAAGATCACGTGCTTTTCTCTAGAACTGTAAAAGAAAATATCATATTTGGTAAGAAAGACGCAACAGACAAAGAGATTGACAAAGCGATTGATTTAGCTGCTTTCCGTAAAGATTTAGCTCTTATTCCTGAAGGACTAGAAACTTTAGTAGGAGAAAAAGGAGTGTCATTGTCGGGCGGACAAAAGCAGCGGATTTCTATCTCTCGAGCGCTCGTAGTTAATCCAGAAATACTAATTCTAGACGATTCTCTTTCAGCAGTTGATGCTAAAACAGAAACAAAAATTATTGAGAATATCCAGCAGGAACGAGCTGGCAAAACTACAATTATAACAACACACAGATTGTCTGCTGTACAGCATGCTGACAGGATACTCGTTCTCGAAGATGGAAAAATCACTGAAGATGGTACGCATTTTGAATTGCTACAACAAAACGGATGGTACAAAGAGCAATATGACCGTCAGCAACTAGAAGAACATATTGAAGAGGAGGTGGTTGTATGACGATAGGAAAACGCTTATTTAATTATGCTCTTATATACAAAAAAACAATCATCTTTGCTCTTCTCATGCTAATGGTTGCTGTTGCAGCTGATTTAGCTGGTCCATTTATTGCAAAACGCATGATTGATCAGCACATTTTAGGAATCGATAGTTATCCGTGGTATGAAACAGATGAAGGGGAAAATGCTGTATTATATCAAGATACTTGGTACAAACGGGAGGACCATTTTTCTGTCGATGAAGTAAAAGGAAAAGAGGTCCGCGTCTTACAAGTAGGTAGAGATTATGTGTTTGTTGACCAACCAGTTACGACTCCTGAGGGTGAACGAATATATGAGGACGGTACATTGATCATTACCCGTAGTAATGAAGAGATGAGCTATCCAGCTGTCGAACTAACAAATGATGAGCTATTATCTTTTTACATGCCAGAAGTAGACGATTTATTCAAATTAATTTTAGTGTACTTTGCTTTGCTTGTCGTCGCTTCTATATTCACATATGGGCAAAAGTTTTATCTAGAAACTTCTGCGAATCGTATTATTAAGAAAATGAGAAATGATGTATTTACACATATTCAAAAACTGCCAATTAAATATTTCGACAGCTTACCGGCTGGAAAAATAGTTTCAAGGATTACTAATGATACTGAAACGATAAAAGAATTATTTGTAACCGTCTTAGCAACATTCGTTACTAGTATCATTTATATTACTGGTATTTATATTGCGTTATTTTTATTAGACGTAAAACTTGCGCTCATTTGTTTAGTGCTTGTTCCAATACTAGTCATTTGGATTAAATTTTATCGAAAGTATGCGTCAAAATACAACCATATCATTCGATCACGCCTAAGTGATATTAATGCAATGATCAATGAATCTATACAAGGAATGACTATTATTCAAGCATTTCGAAGAAAATCTGAAACAAAAGAAGAATTCGAAGAAATTAATAAAGATTATTTCGACCATCAAAATAAGTTACTACGCTTAAATTCTTTAACGTCCCATAATTTAGTTGGCGTACTACGTAATATTGCATTCGTTGCTTTGATTTGGTATTTTGGTGGCCAATCATTAACAGCGAATTCGGCTATATCCCTAGGTGTGCTATATGCGTTTGTTGATTATTTGAATCGTCTATTCCAGCCGATCACTGGATTAGTAAACCAATTAGCAAATCTTGAGCAAGCATTAGTATCTTCAGAACGAGTGTTTGAACTTCTTGATAAAGATGGCACAGAAGTTTGTGAGGATAAAATGCCACGCTATAAAGGTAATGTAACATTTGATAAAGTTTCTTTCGGCTATAAAGAAGGGGAAACAGTTCTCCATGATATTTCCTTTGAGGCGAAGGAAGGGGATACGATTGCACTTGTAGGTCATACGGGTTCAGGAAAAAGTTCAGTTATGAATCTTCTGTCCCGCTTTTATGATACGAAAGAAGGCAAAATACTCATTGACGGTCAAGATATAAATACTATCCCAGTACAAATGTTAAGGCAGCATATGGCAATCGTTTTACAAGATCCATTTTTGTTTACAGGTACAATAGCTTCTAACGTTAGCTTAAATGACCCAATGATAACTCGTGAACAAGTAGAAAAAGCTTTACAAGATGTTGGGGCAGATCGATTGCTTAAAAACTCACAAAATGGCTATGACGAGAAGGTAATTGAAAAAGGGAGTACGTTATCTACAGGTCAGAGACAGTTAATATCTTTTGCACGTGCACTTGCTTTTGATCCAGCAGTTCTCATTCTTGATGAGGCTACCGCAAATGTAGATACAGAAACTGAAAAGATTATTCAAGACGGATTAGAAGTGTTGAAAAAAGGACGTACAACATTTATTATCGCTCACCGTCTATCAACGATAAAAAATGCGAATCAAATTTTAGTACTCGATCGAGGACGAATTGTTGAACAAGGTAATCATGATGATCTCATGCAAATGAGAGGCAAATACTATCAGATGTACCAGCTACAACAAGGCAAACAGTCATCTTTAGCAGGATAAACTGTAACTCAATGTCATAGGTGACCCATTTAAAACATGTTTTTTACTTCGTACGAGAAGTTTTCGATCAAAAACATGCTTTATGGGGCAAAAACGTGAATTTATGGGTCAAATAGAGGGGTTTATCGGTCAAAACATGTTTATGGGTTAAAATCGACAAATGGTGGTGAACGACCATGGCGGAAATTGATAAACGTGGTAGATTAGATGAAGAAATGTTTAATTACCGTGTAACAAAGAACAACGCAGTTTTTATTACTTGGCATGGAAAACAAGTAAAAACATTAAAAGGTAAAGAAGCAGAAAAAATAATTACTAAGCTTCAGCAAGCGACTAGTAATCATGAAGTTCAATTAATTCTTGCTAAGGTAACAGGAAATTTCAAAAGAGGCAATGAACGTACAATAAATTAGGAAAAGGTGATATAAGTGAATACTCAAGAACCACAAGACTTGTTCAGACAATGGAATGTGGAATGGACAGAGGAAGCTGCTAATTCTATATATAAATATTCTCCTGTATATAAATGTCAGTATCGGGGGCAGGATGTTATTATTAAACGAACGCGAAGAACGATAGATACTGCACAAAAGCTTGCAGAATGGACTACGAGCTTACATTCTAATGGAATAAAAGTGGTTACCCCAGTTAATGTGGAAAATCCATTCATTCAATATAAAGACCATACTTGGACAATGTACCCATTTATTAAAGGTCGTAAATATGATGGTTCTCTTCAAGACATCTATGAAGCAGGAAGATTATTAGGTCAAATTCACAGTAAAGTAGATATGTTTGAATGCGCTCGGTTTGATTGGCTAAATTTTGATGATGAATTTACGAGTGATGTAACGAATGACTTGCAAGAGATCTCCTCTAATTTATTAAAAAATCGTCCTGAGAAAAAAGAGTTTAATATATTAAAAGGTCGCATTGAAGATTTCTTAACAAGTGATTTTTCCGATTTAAAGAAAAAGACACTACCAATGGTTAATGCAAGCTGGGATTATAAAGCAAGTAATTTAGTGTACGAAACAGATAATCGACCTGTTTTAATTGACCCAGACAATGGGGGAATTGTTCCAAGAATTGTAGACTTAGCATTAGCATTAATTTTATTCCATACAGAGATAGAAACCGCACCTAACAGGTTGTTTACAGAAGAGGAATGGACTGAATTTAAAAAAGGATATTTTGAAAATATTACATTAACGGATGAAGAAAGAATGTTATGGCAAGACATATTATTATTCGTTTATTTTGATGAAGCGTTGTGGGCGATCGTTGATATGGAAGATGATGAAACTGAGCGACAAAAGCAGTTTATATATTCTTTAACAGCATTTAATCCAGTAAAATACTCGCTATAATTTGAGGGTTACTCAACAAGCGGTAATAACTACAACCTTAGTAGTTATTATCGCTTCTTTAAGTTAGCCCTTTTGAACAAAAAAATAGCGACGCATTCCCCTTCAAAATCTATTTGATTTAGTGGGGGTTAGTCGCTAAGGTCTTCATTCACCTTGTTCTTCAATGTATTTTTTTATTATGTCAATGGT
>NZ_JBPXRQ010000069.1:0-15461 GCF_051842895.1 Cytobacillus sp. Hm23 | reverse complement strand
GGCACGCCGCCAGCGTTCGTCCTGAGCCAGGATCAAACTCTCCAATAAAGTTTGATTGCTCATTTGTTCAAAAAAATTAACGTTGACGCTTTTGTTTTGTTTAGTTTTCAAAGAACTTTATTAAAACGACTTAATTATCATATCACTTCAGTCAGTTTGTGTCAACACTTTTTTAATTCAATGTGTTGTCTGAAGCAGCGACAAGAAATAATATATCATATATTGAATAATAGTGTCAATTGGTTTTACAAAAAAAAAAATAAACAACCATCTATTGTTATACACTCGGTAATACGAATAGTTGGATAATAATTAGAGCTGTTAAGCCTGGAATGCCTAAAAAGCCCGATATAGCGGATGTAATAAAGTTTATCGGTATATGTAATCCTAAACTAGCCCCAAAAGCATTTAAGAAAAATAAAAATAAAGCACCAATTAATAGTTTAATAAACCCTTGCCCTATCATACGTAACGGTTTTATCGGAGCACCTACTAATAATAATAGCACGATAATAAATATAAAAATTGATATTACAAGAATAGGTTCCATTCCTATACCTCTCCTCTATTGTTTTTACTACAATATATTGAACAAGCATAGGAAAAAGAACTTATGGTAGGAAAAAACACTTAACTTGTAATATATATTTCGTATAATTTATTTTCGGACATTGAACCAAATACATATATAACAAGTGTGCTTGGCACCCTTTCGTCTTTCAAAGCGGTGATAATAACATAAATCTACGCCAATATGATCTTATATAGTAAAAATAGCATCAAATTTTACTATATGAGTGTTACAACTAAACATTTATGTGAATTTAGCCATTGAAACTTGTCGATTTTTTGCTTCTCTTAGAAGGAAAAAATAAGTAGATTCAATAATCTTAAGATCATTAAGAAGCTCTCTTGATGGCTCAACACTTTTTTCAACCATCTTCTTATGATGTTCCCAATCCTCTTTCACTTCTTCAATTGTCTTAATAAGGGATTTATCGCATTGCTTACGTAACTTACCTTTTCTTAGAAAAAACATACTTAAACACCTCATCAAGTAGCCTTCACTGAGCTTTGATTATTATTGCTAGAGCTCTCTTCTACCCTCTAATGCTTTAGAAAGAGTTACCTCATCCGCATATTCTAAATCTCCACCAACAGGGAGGCCATGGGCAATTCTAGTCATTTTTATATTAGCTGGCTTTAACAACCTAGATATATACATGGCAGTAGCTTCACCTTCTATATTAGGATTAGTTGCCAATATTATTTCTTGTATCTCATCGTCTTGTAGTCTCTTTAACAGCTCAGGAATTTTTATATCTTCTGGTCCAATACCATCCATAGGTGATATAGCTCCATGCAAAACATGGTACAATCCATTGTATTCTTTCATTTTTTCCATTGCGATTACATCTTTTGGGTCTTGAAGTACACAAATAACACTTCGATCGCGGCGCTCATCTTCACATATATAACATGGATCTTGGTCAGTAATATGGCCACACTTAGAGCAATACGTTAAATTTCTTTTGGCGTTGACTAAAGCTTTAGCAAAGTCAAGCACAACATCTTCTTTCATATTTAACACAAAAAAAGCCAGACGAACGGCCGTTTTTGGACCTATCCCTGGCAGTTTCATAAAACTATCGATTAGTTTTGATATTGGTTCAGGATAATGCATAGGATAACCTCCCAGATAAGAAAAAGCGCAAAGCGCCAGTTTATATACAATAACCATATGACGAGTTGTCAAGAAGGTGCGGTTCTACTAATTTGGTAACGGGATTGTAGCAAGTCAATTTCAATCATTGTTAGCGTCCTATTTATCCCAACAAGTAGTAAATCCGATTATTAAAAGGTAATTTTCACCGTTTAATAATCGGAAAATTAATCTCTCTAGAACATTCCACCTGGTAAGTTCAATCCTTTAGTGAATTGTCCCATCGTATCATTAGTCATCTCTTCTACTTTCTTTAAGGCTTCATTTGTTGCAGCAAGTACAAGATCTTGAAGCATTTCAATGTCTTCAGGGTCTACAACCTCTTCTTTAATTACCACATCGATGACCTCTTTATGGCCATTAACAGTAACTGTTACCATCCCTCCACCAGCTGTTCCTTCAATCGTCTTTTCACCTAGTTCTTCTTGAGCTTTTTGCATATCCTTTTGCATTTTTTGCATTTGTTTCATCATTTTTTGCATATTTCCCATTCCACGCATTATTGTATTCCTCCTTATATAATTCTATCTATTCTTTCATCTCAATGAGATGATCACCAACTAGTTTTTTAGCCTCTGTAACAAGTAAGTCCTCTTCATTTTCATTATCTTCTTCATCTCTTTGACCACGAATATACTCTTCTCTGATTTCTGACCATTTTTCTTCTGGGACACCAACCAATTCAAAACGCTTTCCGACCATCTCAATTAATATACCATCAACATTATCACGAATATTATTATTATTTTCCGCGACCATTTTACAATGGATTTCGTATTTGAATTTTAACACAAAGGCATCATTTGAGGCAGCGACAGGTTCACTATCATTTAATAAAGCTGCATGAGAAACCTTATTTTGTTTTCTTAACAAGTCTAACATATCGCCCCAACGACTTTTAATTAATTGGAGGTCTTGTTTAGTAGCATTATTCAAAATTTCCTGAATGCGACCAGTCGGTGTTTTGTAGCCGCTTTTTCTTGTTCCTTTTTGTGATCGCTTTTCTTGTGATGAATCTGTTTGTTGTGCATGAGTATGTTGAGAACTAACTTTTATTTGGTTTAGCTCTGATTCTAGCTGTTCTATTTTTGACATTAATGAATCAATTTCCGGCAATTGCGTTATCGCCTTAGGCTCTTCAAGTTGGCAGAGCTTTACTATCGTTACCTCTAAAAATATGCGAGGATGATTTGTCCACTTCATGTCTTGTTGGCTTTTATTTAATCGATCAATCATCGTGTAAATTTCAGAAGACCTAAAATTGTCAGCCAGTTGCTTAAATTGGTCATCAATTGTTATTCGTTCAAGAACATTTTCCAGATTTGGGGCTGTTTTATATAGTAGCATATCACGAAAGTACATGATTACATCTTCAACAAACCTCATTGGATCTTTACCTTGATTCATTAACGAATCTAGCGATTTAAGCCCTTTGGATACATCTCTATCTTTTAAGGCGGCAACGATATCAGCGATAAAAGACTGCGAAACAGATCCTGTAATCGTTAGCACGTCATCCAGCTGAACTTCTTCCCCACTAAAAGATAATGCTTGATCTAACAAACTTAATGCATCCCGCATTCCACCTTCTGCTACTCTTGCAATTGCGTGTAACGCATCATCTTTCACAATCACCTGTTGATTTTGAAGAATAGTTTTCAACCTAAAGGTAATTGTTTGTGGTGATATTCTTTTTAAATCAAACCTTTGACACCTCGAAATAATAGTTAATGGTATTTTGTGAGGCTCTGTTGTAGCTAAAATAAAAATAACGTGCTCTGGCGGTTCTTCCAAAGTTTTCAATAACGCATTGAATGCACCTATAGATAACATATGCACTTCATCAATAATGTACACTTTATATCTAACTGCACTCGGTACATACTTCACCTTATCTCTTATATCTCTAATTTCATCTACTCCGTTATTAGATGCTGCATCAATTTCAATAACATCAGAAATTGATCCATCTGATATGCCGCGACAACTACTGCATTCATTACACGGGTCTGCAATAGGGGCTTTTTGACAATTTACTGCTTTAGCTATAATTTTTGCAATAGTTGTTTTTCCGGTACCGCGAGGGCCAGAAAAAAGATACGCATGTGAAAATTTTTGCTGGAGCAGTGCATTTTGAAGTGTTTTCGTAACGTGGTCCTGACCAACTACATCATGAAATTGTTGTGGTCTCCAAACACGATATAAAGCTTGGTAACTCAAAAACACGCCCCCCTTCACATTTTTATCTTATTCATTATACCTTACTTAATTAATCATTTTCAAAGTGAAAGATAAATCTTTTTATTTAATTATACAAAAAACTCACTCTTAGAGAGTGAGTTTTATTTGTATAATAACTGCCGTGCACCTTCCCTTGATTAGTCATCCTAGGCGTTACTTAAGCAGTTAGCTCGGTCTAGGCAACCCCACGGCACATGAGAGCTTCCGCTTACTGCTGCTTCCTTCCGGACCTGACAGGGTTCACGGATTCCCATTGCGTGGGACCCAGACGTCAACACCACTTACTTAAGTCAGACCCTAAAATGGACTAACCGCAAGAAGGGATTCGGCCTCGCTAGAGCGGATTGCGAGTATAGGGCACCGCTACCTCCCCGCTTAGCACGGCAAAATTGAAACCAAATATTATATGCATTGTTACCAACGCAATTATTAGTATAAAGCCTTTAGCGAAAAATTGCAATGAAATACACACTGTAAATTATATGAAAATTGTTTTTTTGTTAACTTTCTTTCATTTTTTTCTCTTTATTCCTTTTTCGTATATTATTAAAAAAAGTTGTTAAGATAGAACCACATTCTTTCTCCAATATTCCTCTTTCAACTTCTACTTGATGGTTGAACCTTTTCTCGTCTAAAAGATTCATGATTGTTCCAGCACAACCTCCCTTTGGATCTTTGGCACCATAAACTACCCTTTGAATTCTTGACAAAACAATGGCTCCAGCACACATCGGACATGGTTCTAGCGTAACATATAACGTCGTATTTTCTAGTCTCCAAGATCCTATACTTTTACATGCTTCGTCAATTGCAAGTAATTCGGCATGGGCTAATGATCTTTGTTCTCTTTCACGTAAATTAAATGCGGAAGCAATAATTTCATTATCTTTCACAATTACAGCACCAATAGGAACCTCATTTATTTGTTCAGCTTTCTTTGCTTCATTAAGAGCAAGGCGCATGTAATATTCGTCTTTATCCATTCTTTATCTCCTTGTCATATAGTGGGCAAAGGCTATGGGCCTTCCCGAAAAGTGGTACATCTATTCGCTCGAATTCACCTTTTTCCTTCGGGCGTTATTATGAAACGAATTGCTTTGAGAGGATTGGTGCTGTACTTAATATCTAGGGACTCATAGTCCAAATAACTAAACAAATAAATTCAACAAGCGATACAGGTAAGTCATCTTAAAATTAAGTACTTTAAGAGAACTTCCATTATAAGGGCTGTTTTCGAATTAATTTTTGCTTTTCATTCTATTATTAAGCACGTATATATCTAGTGTGCGAGGCATTTTTTCTATTTATATTTATTGAGCTCCTTTAAAACACTTCATACTTCCCATTTTAGTATAACAACATGGTTTACGAAAAGAGCTTTAAATAAATAATATATGTTACATTAAACAGTAGTCTCTTTCGTTCCTTTCATATATAATTTACCAATGATAATATCCAAAAGCTAATATAATTATTTTTATTTCCCAACAATTTCTTTCAGATTGTCACACCGTGAAATGATTCACTGTGATAAAATACAATTTGTCAGTTTTTTGATCGTACGTTTGGTTGTTATTCAAAATGCATATGCATTTTAATCTTCTCCCTACATGATAGAAGCTTAATATTTCAAACCTCGTACATGAATATAACTCGAATTCAAAGCAGGATTTTCTTTACCTTTTAAGAGGGGGACAACTTAATGAAACAAACACCTTTTATAACAGTAGAGGGCCCGATCGGTGTCGGGAAAACTTCACTCGCAAAAGCAATTGAAAATCATTTTAACATCCATTTATTAAAAGAAATCGTTGATGAGAATCCTTTTTTAGGGAAATTTTATGAAGATATTGACGAGTGGAGCTTTCAGTTGGAAATGTTCTTTCTTTGTAATCGGTACAAACAACTTGAAGACATTGAACAAAAGTATATAAGAAAAAATAAAGCAGTAGTATCTGATTATCATATTTTCAAGAACTTAATCTTTGCTGAACGCACGCTGAAACATCACCAACTTACTAAATATATTCAAGTATACAATATCTTAACTGCGGATTTGCCTACTCCAAATGTAGTTATTTACTTACATGCAAGTTTAGATACATTACTTAATAGAATTAATATGCGTGGTAGAGACATTGAAAAAAATATTGAGCCTAGCTATTTAGAACAATTATGTAGTGATTACGAACAAGCAATGGAACAATTTGAACGTGAAAATCCTACAATTCCAGTTCTCCGCTTTAATGGTGATCAACTCGACTTCGTCCAAAATCAAAATGATTTAGAAATGATTCTTAACATACTACAACAGACTTTACTAAAAGGAGCAGAATTCAATGAATTTGCGAGAAAAATATGAAATACCAAATGATGCTGTTATTACAATAGCAGGTACAGTGGGTGTAGGTAAATCAACGATGACAAATTCGTTAGCTAACGCTTTACAATTCCGTACATCCTTTGAAAAGGTTGATTCAAACCCTTATTTAGATAAATTTTATAGTGATTTTAATAAGTGGAGCTTTCACTTGCAAATTTATTTTTTAGCAGAACGTTTTAAAGAACAGAAGAAAATATTTGAATACGGTGGAGGATTTATACAAGACCGTTCTATTTACGAAGATACAGGTATTTTTGCAAATATGCATTACGAAAAAGGAACAATGTCTGCTGTAGACTATGAAACATATACAAACCTTTTTGAAGCAATGGTGATGACACCTTATTTCCCGCATCCTGACTTGTTAATCTACCTTGAAGGAAGCTTAGATGATATTATTTCTCGGATACAAGAGCGTGGTCGACCAATGGAACAACAAACACCTATTGAGTATTGGAAAGAAATGCACGAACGATATGAAAATTGGATAAACAATTTTAATGCGTGTCCAGTTTTACGCATTAATATCAATGATTATGACATCATTTCAAACAAGCAGTCAATTGAGCCTATTATTGAACGAATATCAACGTTTATAAAACATTCAAGGGTGTTAACTAAATAGCAACAAAAAAACGAGCAATGGATTGCTCGTTTTTTATATGTAATTACGTATGAATTATGAGGGGCGTTGCCGTAATGACGATCACAATTCAAAAATTATACTAAAAAATTCGTTACATGTGTAACGAATTCAACAGATCTCCAATTATATTATGCGCTTGATAATTGTAATCAAAATTATGGCGGAGGAAGAGGGATTCGAACCCCCGCGGGCTTTGACACCCCTGTCGGTTTTCAAGACCGATCCCTTCAGCCGGACTTGGGTATTCCTCCGTATCGACAAGAATTAATATACCATATGATAATCAAGCCTGTCAATATAAATTAAAAACTTTTTTGAGGAGAGTTTTCACTCTCCTCTATTTATTCTACTTACTATTGTTTTAGTAATAAACAATTTGCTCACTTACATTAAATGTACCGTTTCTTCCTTACAATAAACTTATTTCCCCACCGTAGTTACTAGCCAATTACCTCTTTATTTCTCATATAAGGACGTAATACCTCTGGAATAATGACTGTTCCGTCTTGTTGTTGATAATTCTCTAGTATTGCAGAAACTGTACGTCCAATAGCTAACCCAGATCCATTTAACGTATGAACATGCTCTGGTTTTCCTTTTTTATCACGGCGGAATCTAATGTTTGCACGACGAGCTTGAAATGCCTCGAAATTACTACAAGATGAAATTTCACGGAATGTTCCATAGCTCGGCAGCCATACTTCAATATCATACTTTTTCGCAGCTGTAAAGCCAAGATCTGCTGTGCACATACTCATCACACGGTATGGTAAACCAAGTAATTGTAGCACTTTTTCAGCATGACTAGTTATTTTTTCTAATTCTTCATATGAATGCTCTGGTTTAACAAATTTCACAAGTTCTACCTTGTTGAATTGATGCTGCCGAATAAGCCCTCTTGTATCTCTACCAGCTGATCCAGCCTCAGAACGGAAGCATGAACTATACGCTGCATAATTGATAGGGAGTTGTTCACCAGACAATATTTCATCTCTATATAAATTAGTAACGGGTACTTCCGCAGTAGGAATTAAGAAATAGTCTTCACTATCAATTAAAAAAGCATCCTCTTCAAACTTAGGAAGCTGACCAGTTCCTGTCATACTAGCGCGATTCACTAAATATGGCGTCAATAACTCCTCATATCCATGCTCTTCAACGTGTAGGTCTAGCATAAAATTCATTAAAGCTCTCTCAAGCCTTGCCCCTAAACCTTTATAAAATACAAACCGGCTACCAGTTACTTTACTAGCACGTTCAAAGTCTAAAATATTTAGACCGTCAGCTATTTCCCAATGGGGTTTGGGCTCATAAGTAAATTGAGGAACTTGCCCCCATTGACGTACCTCTACATTGTCATCCTCAGTTTCACCAACTGGGACACTCTCATGTGGAATATTAGGTATAGATAATAATAATTGTTGTAAAGTCTCCTCAACCTTACGGAGTTCAACATCAAGCTCTTTTATATGCTCTCCGACTTGTCTCATTTCAGTTATTAAATGATCTGCATCTTTTTTCTCACGTTTAAGCATTGCGACTTGTTGAGAAGCTTCATTTCTTTTACTTTTTAATTCCTCAGTTTTTACGATTAATTCACGACGATTTTGATCAAGTTCCTCAAAACGTCCTAAATCTGTTAAATCTTCGCCTCGAAACGTTAGTTTTTCTTTAATCTCTTCAAAATTTCCTCTTAATACTTTTAAATCTAACATTGTTACCCCTCCTTTAATGTAATAGCTGTTTTCATTCAGCAACAATCGACAAAGCTTGCGAAAAGGGCCTAAAAAAAACAAAAAACTCCCATCCCTATAAGAAGGGACGAGAGTTAACCCGCGTTGCCACCCTAGTTAAAGACAATGACATCATTATCTTTCACTTCAAATAAATAACGGTACTTTACCGAAAATACTTACTACCCTTAAAATAGGTTTGTTCAGTATTTTTGCTCTAGGATGGATTCACAAGTCTTCCCCATCGGTTCGCACCAACCACCGACTCTCTTTCAGAAAAAGATTCTTGTTACTATTTCCTGTCGTTGCTTCATCATTTTTAAATTGGTATACATAATTTACTATAAGTATTTTGAACTTGCAACTGTTTTATACATAATTTTTTTCTTTCGCTTCTTCAACCATACTAACAAAATAACTCATTAACCGATAATCCTCTGTTAATTCTGGGTGAAAGGAACATCCTAGAAACTGGTCCTGCCTAGCTGCTACAATTCTGTTATTATGCTTTGCTAATACCTCAACATCCTCTCCTACTGAGACGATATGAGGAGCGCGGATAAATACAGCAATAAAATCATCGGCTACGTGAGATATTGAAAGCTTTGCTTCAAAACTTTCTCTTTGGCGACCAAAAGAGTTTCTTTCTACGGTCATATCCATAACCCCAACGTGGGCTTCCTTGTAGCCAACAATTTCTTTAGCTAGCAAAATTAAACCAGCACATGTCCCAAACATAGGTTTACCTGCCGAAGCGAATTCTCTTAGTGGTTCCATAAAACTATATTTATCAATTAAACGACGCATCGTTGTACTTTCGCCCCCAGGTAAAACTAACCCCTCAACTTCATTTAATTGCTCAACCCTTTTTATCACAACAGCTTCTGCACCTGCAGCTTCTATAGCCCAAACATGCTCACGCACTGCTCCTTGAAGGCCTAAAACACCTATTTTCACCATATATACTACTCCTTAATTACCATCCACGTTCTTGCATACGATGCTCTGGTAAGATTGATGAAATTTCAATCCCTTTCATCGCTGTACCTAAACCTTTAGAAAGACTAGCAATTAACTCATAGTCTTCAAAGTGGGTTGTTGCTTCAACAATTGCACGTGCAAACTTAGCTGGATTTTCTGATTTAAATATACCCGAACCAACAAATACTCCATCAGACCCTAATTGCATCATTAACGCGGCATCCGCAGGTGTTGCGATTCCACCAGCAGCAAAGTTAACGACTGGCAATCTACCTTCATTTTTTATTTGTAAAAGAAGCTCATAAGGTGCTCCTAAATTTTTTGCTTCTGTCATTAATTCATCTACACTCATACTAGAAACTTTTCTAATTTGAGCATTTACCTTACGCATATGACGTACAGCTTCAACGATATTCCCTGTACCAGGCTCTCCTTTTGTACGAAGCATTGAAGCACCTTCGGCAATACGTCGAGTCGCTTCTCCTAAATCACGGCACCCACATACAAAAGGCACAGTATATTCTCTTTTATTTAAATGATACTCTTCATCTGCAGGTGTAAGAACTTCACTTTCATCAATATAGTCTACACCTAAAGATTCAAGTATACGTGCTTCAACAATATGGCCGATACGCGCCTTCGCCATAACTGGAATCGAAACAGCATTCATTACCTCTTCAACTATTGTTGGGTCTGCCATTCTTGCTACTCCACCAGCAGCTCTTATATCAGCAGGAACTCTCTCCAAAGCCATAACTGCCACAGCTCCAGCTTCTTCCGCTATCTTCGCTTGCTCAGCGTTTACCACGTCCATGATAACGCCACCTTTTTGCATCTCTGCCATACCACGTTTTACGCGATCAGTACCTGTATTAACCATTAATGTTGTCCTCCTTGAGCCATTATTAATCCATTGTGTATTATTTTACATTAAAAAACTAGAAAATCCTAATAGTAAATTTTCATTTTTATTAAGAAAATCGTAAACACCTTATTCATCCACAGCGTGGATTGGAATAATTTCATTTGAATATGCTTTTAACTTCGGTCGTTAGCTGAAGTTAAAGGTCATTTTCAAATTCAATATACTACACCCTTCATTCTTTAAAAGAAGGCTCCCATCAAGGGAGCCAATCATCATTTTATATGTGTTATAAATATGGTTAAAACCAACCTTTTACTGTTTCAGATACACTTGTCCATACATCTGAGAAAAAGCCACCAATTCCCCTAGTCATTAATACAAACCAGTTTGTTTTTTCTACAGCTGCTTTCGTGATGATTTCTGTTTGCAAAGTTTTTTCACCTTCTGAGGTTAAAAAACCATAACCATTGTCACCTTCGTATGAAACAGTCATCGTCCCTACTACATCACCTTTTTTAATAGGAGCAGTTAGCGCACCGTCTTCTGTTAATACTTCTTCACTAATATTAAATACAGGCTCGAACAGTTCTTCTTCACCATTTTTAATTACTGTCTTGATTGGCTTATCTGTATATACTTCAATCTCTTTTTCTTTACCCTTTACAACAGGAACAATAGCTTCCTTTTTAATTTGAAAACCTTCAGGATAGAGTTCTTGCATTTTAAAGTTAGAGAATGCAAAATCTAAAAGTTTTTCAGTTTCAATAAATCTAGCTTCTGCCATGGATTTCCCGTTTGATTTCGCGTTCATAACAACAGTGATATAACGCATGCCATCTCTTTCTGCAGTACTAGTAAAGCAATAGCCGGCTAAATCAGTAAATCCTGTTTTTATTCCGTCTACCCCTTCGTATTCATAAACTAACCCTGGAAGCATCCAGTTCCAATTAGCCATCTGAATAGGATATTCTCCCTCTTCTCGGAACACTTTTTTAGAAATACTTGCTGTTTTAATAATTTCTGGGAAATCATTAAATAACTTGTAAGCTAGTGTTGCTGTCGTTCTAGCAGACATTAAATTTTCATCGCTTTTACTTGTACCTTCAGGATGCATATCATAAAGACTATTATTATTAAGACCTGTAGAATTAACAAACTTGTAATCCTTCAAGCCAAGTTCTTTCGCTTTAGCATTCATCATCTTAACAAATTCTGTTTCTGTATTTGCAATTACTTCAGCTAAAGCTATTGTTGCACCATTAGCTGAATATATTGCCATTGCTTCATAAAGCTCTTTTACCGTATATTCTCCTCCTTGAACGAGAGGAACATTTGACAAGCTTGTATCTTGAGATATTTTATATACATAATCTGATACTTTATAATTTTGATCCCATGTTACTTTTTCTTGATCAATAGCTTCTAATAACAGATATTCTGTCATCATTTTGGTCATACTTGCAATACCTAGAATTGTATCGATATTTTTTTGATATAAAATCTTACCTGTCGAGGCTTCTACAACTATCGCTGCATCAGCTTCTATATTTAATTGATCTTCTTGAGCGTACGCACGTTGAGATGTATTCGTAAAAGTCATTAATATTATCATTGATAAAAGACTTATAATTAAGCCTTTTTGAAATCTGTTTTTCACTAAAAAACCCTCCATCATTAACATTACATAGACGTTATTGTATCATATTCTACTAAAAAAAAATAGATAGTGTTATACACACTATCTATTGACAATCATAAAACACAATTATTAAAAGCTTGATTCACATCTCATTGCATCAGTTTTACAATTTATGCAAACTTGGCTAGTAAATGAATATGCTTTAACCGATTCAATCTGTAATTCCTTTTGTCTTAGAATGTCATCCAAGCGCCCTTTTATATAGTTTTTTATCTTCGGTTGACGATCATGTATAATTTATTTAGGCTCTTTTCATAAACTTTGTTGCTATTGTTATCCAATTAGCACCAAAAAAATGGTTTAACATCGTTAGTCAATGTTGTACAGAAGAAAAGATGCCATGAATTTGGTTTTTAGTACGAAAAGCAACAATTAATGCGAAAACTGTCTTTATTTATTAACTGCTAACCTTGTTAACTCGTTGAATAGTTAGGGGACTCTTTTGTAATTTGTACATCATGCGGATGGCTTTCTCTTAAGCCTGCCCCAGTCATCCGAATAAATTGAGATTTTTCTCGAAGTGCTTCTAAATTTTGTGCACCACAATACCCCATTCCTGATCGTATACCACCGATTAGCTGATATACCGTATCTGCTAAAGGACCTTTGTATGGTAAACGACCTTCTATACCCTCAGGAACAAACTTCTTATTATCTTCTTGGAAATAACGATCTTTACTACCTTTTTCCATTGCTCCAACAGATCCCATACCACGATAAACTTTAAATCGACGGCCTTGGAATATTTCTGTCTCTCCTGGACTTTCAGTTACACCTGCAAGCAGACTACCTAACATGACCACATGCCCACCAGAAGCCAAAGCTTTAACAATATCTCCTGAATATTTTATTCCACCATCTGCAATAATCGCGACATCGTGTTTTCTAGCTTCAGTGGCACAATCATAAATTGCAGTAATTTGTGGTACACCAACTCCAGCTACTACACGAGTTGTACAAATGGAACCTGGTCCTATTCCTACTTTAACTACATTTGCACCTGCTTCAATCAAGTCCTTTGTAGCCTCAGCTGTTGCAACATTTCCAGCAATAATATCTAATTCTGGATAAGTTTCACGAATCTTCTTAACTGTATCTAACACCCCTATTGAATGACCGTGGGCAGTATCAACAACAATGACATCCACACTTGCCTTCACTAATGCTTCCACACGAAGCAATGTGTCAGCTGTAACCCCGACAGCAGCCCCTACCAATAAACGCCCTTGTTTATCTTTTGCTGAATTAGGAAACTCAATGACCTTTTCAATGTCTTTGATCGTAATTAAACCTTTTAGTACTCCTAGATTATCTACAAGAGGTAATTTCTCAATTTTGTGATGCTGTAGTATATTCTCAGCTTCTTCTAATGTCGTCCCAACCGGAGCAGTTACCAGTTCTTCCTTTGTCATAACATCAGAAATTAACATAGAATAGTCTTGGATAAAACGTAAATCACGGTTTGTAATTATACCTACAAGTTTTTGCTCCTCGTTATTATTGACGATCGGAACACCTGAAATACGGTATTTCCCCATTAAATGTTCTGCATCATACACTTGATGTTCAGGAGTTAAAAAAAACGGGTCTGAAATAACACCACTTTCAGATCGTTTTACCTTATCAACTTGCTCAGCTTGTTGTTCAATTGACATATTCTTATGAATAATACCCATTCCACCTTGGCGCGCCATAGCAATTGCCATTTCTGCTTCTGTAACTGTATCCATTCCTGCACTAATCACTGGCACGTTCAACGTTAGTTTTTTTGTAAGCTGAACTTGTAAGTTTACTTCTCTAGGTAACACTTCTGATCTAGCTGGAACTAATAATACATCATCAAACGTTAAACCTTCTTTAACAAATTTTGATTCCCACAACATCAAGTCCCCCTTTTAATAGAAAAAAATATTATTAGTAGAGTATCAACTGGATAAACTACTGTCAAGGAAGTAAAGATAAGTTAGAATTTTCAAATATATACTTATGTAATGGAGGAAGTAAATTGATAAGTAGTAAAGACATATGGCAATCATTTTCTTCATTTTTTTCTGCAGTAACGGTCAGAGATTTTTTAAATCAAAGTTATACTAAATTAAAGGTGATTGAAAATGAAAAAAGGAGCTACGAAAATTGTTACCCATTCATTTACTACATAGAACATGGGAAAAACTATTATCAACTTGCTTCTCAAGCACCATTGTCTATACAACCGGTTTTGTTATTTTACGGAATGGTACAGTTACTTAAAGCATGTTTATTAACAGTTGACCCACAATACCCTGAAACCACTTCGGTATTAGCTCATGGTGTATCAACACGAAAAAGAAAAAAACAAAGCTATGAGTTTTTATTTGATGAAGTAAAAATACAAAAAAATGGGTTGTTTTCTTGTTTTTCCGACAAAATGTTTCACATGAAACATCTTGAGGGAGAGAAGTTTTCAATGATTTCATTATTAAAAGAAGTCCCTGAGTTATATGATCTTTTTGAAATGACCAACAGCAAGCTGAATATCTGTACAGTTGCTCACAAATCAGACCAGCACTTAACATTCCCAAAAGACATTTTAGACGTGTTGCATATGACTTATAATCGCTTTACAGAACATATTAATCATACTATCCCATATAAATTGCATAATGATAAACAATATCAAAACCAAGACACTATCACCTTTACAATGGACGATAGCGAATCATTACATCCTTTAACATGCATGCCATTGAAATATCATATGACAAATGAAACTTATTATTTTTTAATTAATCGAGAACAGCCTAATAACCTATCTGAAATTATGGTCCATTATTTATTACTATATAATTTAAGCATGATTTGTCGATACGAGACAGAATGGTGGAATGAATTATTGCATTCATACGCAAGTAACGATTTCCCATTTATCCAAAGATTTTTGAGCATTACAACTACTAAAGCACCATTTCTACTTTTACAATTCTTATTGAAAAACACATATAAATAAGAATTACCATCAATAACTTGGACCTTATCTTAAGAAGGCAGTGAGAAAAGAAGACAGCAAAAAACACAGAGCAGTTCTCTGTGTTTTTTAATTGCCTGGCAACGTCCTACTCTCACAGGGGGAAACCCCCAACTACCATCGGCGCTGAAGAGCTTAACTTCCGTGTTCGGTATGGGAACGGGTGTGACCTCTTCGCTATCGCCA
>NZ_JBPXRQ010000068.1:0-15826 GCF_051842895.1 Cytobacillus sp. Hm23 | reverse complement strand
CTGTAAAAGTCTTTTTACTCATTAAATTTTCCCCCCAATCCCTATTTTTCTTATTTATACAAAAATGTACCCTATAGGGAGACTTTTTTAAAGTGTCTACTCTATAGGGTACATTTTATTGTATCCTGGTCTTTTATATATTGCAATTATTTGTTAAGTTTTAATTCTTAATCGTCTTGTGACATACCAATATACATTAGTACAAATCTTACAAGTTCTAAGACAGCAACCGCTGCCGCTGCAACATATGTTAATGCAGCCGCATTAAGCACTTTCTTCGTTTCTCTTTCTTCCTCGTTTCTAATCACACCTAGTGATACCACTTGCTCCATTGCACGATTAGAGGCGTCAAATTCAACTGGTAATGTAACCACCTGAAACAAAACTGCAAATGCCATAAAGATGATACCTAATAACAGCATGTTTGCCGAAGCAAAAATAATACCTGCAAGAATAATTATCCAAGAAAAATTCGAACCGATATTTGCTACAGGAACGAGAGAATGTCTTAATCGTAAAAATGCATAATCCTGTTGGTCTTGTATCGCATGTCCAACTTCATGTGCCGCAACAGCTGTACCAGCAAGTGAATGACCATGATAGTTATCTGACGAAAGACGAACTGTTTTTGACCGTGGGTCATAATGGTCTGACAATACTCCACGTGTTTCCTCAATGTTGACATTGTGTAAGCCGTTCGCATCCAATATGCTACGAGCTACTTGAGCTCCAGACATTGCTGATGATGACGGGACTTTAGAATATTTTTTATAAGCTCCCTTCACCTTCATTTGAGCCCAAATAGGAATAATAATTAGTAGTGCAAAATAGGCGATGTACCACATGCTAACTTACTCCACTCCTCTATTTTAATAATATAATGATAATTTTAGCTGAAAAACAGATATTATGTCAATCATTTAGCTTTTTACGTGACTGTTGTTTTACCTTATCAGCTTTGTATTTTTTCCATCCAGCATATGATAATGATAATAAAATAACACTTCCAATAGAAATCATTACCCATAATAGCGACGGATCAGTATCATCATCCTTCACTGCATTAAATAATTCATATAAATCAGCTTCCATTTGATCAAGTTGTTGAATTTGTTTAGTTTTTTCTAAACTAATATGCTGATTTGATTCTAGAAAACGAATATGGCTATCTACTCTCGTTACCCACTCAGGATTAACATCGACCTTAATACTAGGTTGAATAACTTCATATTTATTTAAGAATAAATTCAACATATATTGAAATGTTTCAGTATCATCTTGCTCAATTGCACCTTTCATTTGATGAAAGTACTTCATTGTCGAATGCTCCATTTCAACCCATAACGGTTGATGCTCTGAAATGATAGCATCAATGACCAATCGGAATTGTACAACTTTTCTAATCCGTTCTTCATGAGAAAGAGCCGTCTTAGTTACAGCTTCAACAGCATTATTATGTGTAATTGTTATCACTCGTAATTCATCCATAGTATATGGTTTATCACTACTACTAAATTGTATAAATTCATTAGTAAAGTGTTCCAAGAGACTTTTTGCGTCGTCATATCTCTCACTTTTCACCATCTGTAAAGCTTCATCAGCTATTTCATCAAGTTTTTTCCAATGCTCTATTTCCGCAGCGTATTTATTACTTGGCACTACTAATAGTATTAGTACTAACAACACCATCATACGTCTATTCATACTTGTCCCTCCTCAAACTTCTATTAATAATTATGAGAAGGTGGACAAGAGTAGAACTAAAAATACGAAAAAAGCCTAGACAAGCTGTTCACATCGTTCATAGTATGAAGTCGACAACAGAGCCATAAGCTATTAAAAGGTTCCACGAAAACTATAATTGTATCCGTGTTTATTTATTAGTAGGAAATAAAACAATCAATGCGAAAACAACCTTGTAAAAAGACCAAAGTGGAGACTCTGCTCCACCTGATTAAAAAGCTGATAAACATTTGCTAGAAAACGAACAAGAATAATGCTACTTGTTATGATGATAAGATTTTATCAACGTCGTCAAAGTATTTCGCGAATAGTAAAAAATATGTTGTTACGTTATGCTCAACACAAACCTATCTTTCTTCACACAAAGAACATACGTAATGGCAATAGATGCAATACTAAGCCAAAATGTAAAGTACCCAATTTGTTGTACATATTCATTTAACACGTGATACCAAGGCAACATACCAAAAACATAATCAATAACATCATTATGTAAAGTCCACACACTAGCGATTGCTAAATGATACCATTTTATGCGGTAAAAAGGCGCAAAAAGTAACCCTTGCAACGCCATGGCACCATGTGAAAAGATTAGCATCAAACTAGCAAAATCTAATGAACCTAACTCAAAATATACTAGTATATTCATCACAACAGCCCAAATGCCATACTTAAATAAAGTGACGATAGCTAACGCTTCAATTAGACCCCAATTCTTTTTAAGTAAAAAGGCTACGAGAACAAAAACGAAAAATAATGACGCAGTAGGACTATCTGGCACAAAAATAAGGTATTTTGGAGGTGTAGCATATAATTGCCCCCTATACCAATAGTAACCATATAATGTACCTAGTGTATTAATGACTAATAAACTAAATAGTACCCATCTCTGTCCTAAAGCTTGGATGATCCATCTCATTTCACTACCCAACTTTCGACTTATAATAACTTTATTATTACCTAAAATTTAAATTATTAACTCATCTATTAAATGCACTAATTGGGCAATTTCCGGTTTACTCACTTGCCCTTCTGCACCTACCATTTGCCCTTTGTGACGAAGGTCGTCTGTTATTAAAGAAGAAAAAATGACTACTGGTAATTTTGATAATTTCTTATCCTCTTTAATGCGTCTAGTTAAATGATGACCGTCCATTTGAGGCATTTCAATGTCAGTTATCACGAGCTGTACTACCTCTGTTATTTCTTTTCCTGCGTTAATTGTCTGCTCCAAGTAAGCTAATGCTTCTTTACCATTTTCAAAAAACTCAAGGTTACTGAAGCCAGCTTCTTTTAACGTGTCTTCTAACTGTTTCCTTAATAAAGGTGAATCTTCAGCAATGACGAGCCTTTTAGATGATCTCTCTCGTTTACCTAACTTTTTCACTTTATTCACATTCACACCCGAATCTGGATTAATGTCAACAACAATCTTTTCAAAATCGAGCAACAATAACATATCACTCTTCATTTTTACAACACCAATAATTTGACTTTCTAAACCTTGGTACATATCCGAAGGCTTTTCAATTTTATCCCAAGAAATGCGATGAATCTGTGTCACTGTATGAACGTGAAATACAATTTTTTGTTGATTAAATTCAGCAACGATAAACTTATCAAGTTTTGGATTAGTCGACTTAGGGAACCCCAGTGCCTTAGCAACATCTACAACTGGAAGAACCTCCCCACGCAACTCAATAATCCCTTCTACGTTTGGGTGTACATGTGGTACTTCTGTAACCACAACTGGATTAATAATCTCTTTAACTTTTATAACATTGATACCAAATTTATTTGTACCAATACCGAATTCTACTATTTCTAATTCATTTGTACCACTTTCTAGTAATATACCATTATTTGAAGCCATATAATGATCCCCCTCTTCTACACTAACTAAATCTCTATTTTCACTTTACTATTTTTATAATAATAAATAAAGAAAAAGGTTGCCATATTTTACATACATTTTATTATTCTATCTTCCAGTAGTTAAACTATACATACTGTGGCACGTATTGTAGTAAGTTCACTGTATAGCTAGTTTCTATTAGTTTTTAGGTACAACCAACTAATCGTAATGAAAAAAAGATTATGCTAAAAACTGTCCTCTCCTTAACCTCTCTTTCATAACTAAAGCTCAATTTCAAAACATCAAACCTAGCAACTTATTAACCACATCCTTCTTATTTAGAATGAGCATGATTTTTGATAACTAAAATTATTTCATTTCACAATCCGTTTCTTATTAATACAAAAAATCCCGGTTCCTTATCATTAAGATATGACAAAGAACCAGGCGTATTTAGTCTACTACAACAAAACATTGATATTATATTAGCCATCAACTACCATTCTTTCTTCAACTTCTTTACAACTTTCACCATTGATTTGATACGCATTTTATATGGTAGTCAACTCTCTTAATTAGAAATTCGTGAAATATGACAATATAATTTAGTATTCCCATCCACCATTTTGTCAATTGGTCAGTAATGTAACAAAGAGCAAACTAAGAATCCAACTCATTATCTACTTCGTTAATGACACTTTCTACAATTTCGAATGCTGTTTCTTGTACAAACTCTTCACTCAAATTAAATGTAAAAGAATAAGCAGCCCCTTTATGATTAAACGCTACAAATAAAAATTCATTCTTATCATTCTTTTTTTCTAGATATTCAATTGTTTTTCCATTCAAAACCAGTGTTTTTCCGTTTGAAAAGGATATTCCTCCATCATCAATGTAAGTATATTCCAATACAGTTTTTCCTTCATATACTCCATATAAAAATTTGGAATTTGTTTCTTTCTCATAAGCTTGTATCATTGCGGGATCACTAAAGTCCTCTATGATTTCTCCTCTTTCTTCAGCATATACTATAGTTAATTTTTTACTATTACCTATTGGTGGCATTTGTATGATAGCAAATACCATTGGATAGTTTTCAAATTCTGGAATTACTACTCCTTCACCTAATTCATCATAAACTTGCTCACTAATATCCGGTTCACCAATCGTTTTTGATGAACAAGAAACAAGAATAAACAGTGAGATTATAAAAAATGTCATTTTATGAATTTTCATTATAACCCCTCCATATAAATCCTCTATTTGTATGAATTATATGTCGTTCCTCTGTAATTTAAGCTGCTTTCGCTTGAATTATTGTTTTTCATTCCAACATCTCTCTTCTTTCTCACGAAGTACTAACAAAGAAGTGTGTGACTTTTTAGTTCAATCAAAGACTGCTTAAATGTTCGTGGATTAACTTCCAGTCGTCATAATCATTATTTTTAACAAAGATATTTGTTGCTCGACCACTTCCCGTAACAAATTTGCCATTATAATAACCTTCATAATGATATGTATATACACAAGCGGCAGTTTTTTGATCTACTGTAATCCACTCTACATCCTTTGCTGCATATACCTCGTCTTTGATTGTATGCCACGCATTTTCAAAATAATTTTGAATTTCTACTAAATTTACACAAGACTTGTTTGTGAACCAATAAACGGCATTTTCATGAAGAATTTTTTTCACATTGTTGAAATCATGAGAATTTGTCGCTTCTATATATTTTTGTAAAGCTTGTTGATAATTCATTGTTTTCTCCTTTACATTTATTAATTCTATCCTTCTTACTACTAAATTATGGATTTTTTACTTTATAGTAATTATTACAGAACTTAAAAGCAAAAGGAAGTAATATGTAATTGTAACAGTTAATAAAGGCTCTTTTCTTCTCTATAGACTATAAAAATCATTTATGAAACAAGCAACAAAGTGTACGAAAAGAGCCAAAAAAATTACATAGTAATAACAACAAACCCCTTTTTTTGTCCGGATTCAACATACCTGTGAGCATCATCTGTCTGTTCTAAGGGAAAAGTTCTATCTATGACTGATTTTATCTTCTGCTTCTCAATAAGCTCTTTTAGGAAATGTAAATCTTCAGGCTTCTCGGTAGACAATGCACAAATTACTTTCTTACTGCTAAACACTGAAGTCCACAGCATTTCATAAAGCTGCTTTATTTTAAAGCTGGCTAATAGGTAATGACCATTTTGCTTTAGTGAGCCTTTACATTTTAAAAACGAACTCTTGCCCAATATGTCAAAAATAAGATCGTATGTTTCACCGTTTTTAGTAAAATCATCAGTTGTATAATCAATCACTTTGTCAGCCCCCAGAGCTTTTACAAATTCTACTCTCGAAGTACTACAAACACCGGTAACTTCTGCACCAAAGTATTTTGCAATTTGTACCGCTGCTGAACCTATACTACCAGACGCACCATTTATAAGTACTTTTTGTCCACTACGGACATCTACTTTTCGAAGTAAATTCAACGCCGTCATTGCCCCATAAGGGACGACTGTAGCTTCCTCGAAAGTCATATTCGTTGGTTTAGTAGCTAATATCCCTTTTTCTGCTAGACAAATATACTGTGCATAAGCACCCATATTTTGACCGAGATATCCAAAAACCTCATCTCCTAGTTTAAGAGATTTGACATCTTTTCCTACTAATTCAATTTGCCCAGCAAACTCACTTCCTAGAATATTTATCTTTGGCTTGCGAAGCCCGAAGAAAAATTTAGAAAATGCCCAGAAGAGCAGGGGCATGTTAAATTTACTAGGGGGAATTTCATTAAATTTTCGAGCCACTAAATCTCCATAATTTATAGAAGTTGCAAATACTCTAATCAATACTTCATTGTCCTTTGGTATTGGCTTCTTCACATCTTTTAATTCCAAGACATCAGGCGAACCATAATTCTCATATACTATCGCTTTAATCCTAATCTCCTCCTTTAATACGTCAAAGTGTAATAAATTTTAATGATCTTCAAATCAGTCTAGAAAAATCATCATCAGTTGCTCAATAGCAGTTGAAAAAAAGCAACACATTTGATAAAAAACGAGCCTTAAATTAACAACATTTATATCTATTATTCTCCTAATAATTAACTTTAGAATACTATCAAGGTGTTGATAAAATGAGAATGGAATTTCTAAATTCTATTTAGTGAGGTACTTAGGGAAATCATATTTTAAACAAGTTGCACAAATTTTAACTCATTTATAATCAGAGTCTTCAGCTATTGGATTGAAGCCTTTCATCATCAAATAAACAGCAAGAACCAACTCAAATATAGCTGTTGGAGTATTCATAATAAAATAAATCGGTGTTATTAATTTAATTACATCAAACATCAAGAGAAATGTTACTACTAGAGTTAAAACACAGCCAATGAAGCCCCATATTGAAAGCCATTTTGGAATAAGATTCATTCGAAATGAGCAATAATATAGTATTAAACCACCTAAACTCCACGGTAATATCATTCCAATATGATTCATCCCATCTCTATATAATCGAAGCAACTCTCCAATAGTTTTGAAATAGGATAGATCATGCTGACCTTCTATTATAAAACGTTCACTAATGAATAATAGTAACAGCAGAGAAACTATTCCAACAAATAGAAATGCTGCTCCAATAATTCTGAATCCGAAATATGCAAGAGCTATACCTTCATTATATTTCTTAATTATTGGATATAATAAAACCGCCACACAAACATATACAGTGGCCATAGTAAATTGAAAAAACACAGCGAGCATAACTTGCACTTTGCTTGATGATAATTTAATTAGGTAATCCGATTGTTCTAAAGCTGGAACCGTTGAGAATATGCCTGAAACTAATCCCAATATTAATAAAATACCGAATAATAAGGCTTTTTTTCTGTAAGAACTCATCGCACACCTCCTCATCATGTTGCTTTATTTTCTTCTTACCCCTTTCCTATTGGGTAGCATATCAGGGCTAATGGAACCTCAATAATAACTGTCCCTATAGCATGACTACTTAAATATTTGTGAGGTTGTAACTATATTACTTCAATAAATTTGAGTTCCATAGACACTTTAGTGTTGTTTTCACATATACAAGACTGTTATATCCTACAAGTCATAAAAATACACCTCCATTAAATCCCCTTATGAAAAGGGTGTTTTCACATAATTTGTTGTTTAATATTATTAATATGTACGAATACCACTAGATTTTGTGCCGCCTTTTCTTCAATAAAACGACAACTGTATCTTCTAGTTGAGGAACTATAGCAACAAATTTTATGAAGAGACCTTTTATAGATGAAGAAACCATAAATATCCTTGTACAAACATATGGACATAATTTCCTTATTAAACTCTAGGCATATGCTTTAATCGAGAGACCTTTACACCGGTGACACCTTCAACAAGCTCTAGCTTTTATAGAGAATCTGTTCTGTACTAAAATACCAAATGACATTGAATCTTATTAATAAATCAACTGGTGAACATCATTTCTAATTAGAAGTAAAGTTTGAAAATAAATTGAGGATCATTTGTGCCACATTTGTGAACATTTTCACATTTCTATAGACATAATAAATCACTCGGAATAAAATGTAGGTGAATTTAAAAATCACAACAATTGATAACATAAATTAGCATGTAAAAAGGGGAAGATTTATATGAAGGGTACAGCCATTTTATTCAAAGAGACTCGACCTGTAACAATATTAGAAGACGTTGATAAATCATTATACAATGAAATAAAAAAACAGTGTGGATGTCAACAATGTAATTGCTCAATTGACAATAAAAATGTAGAATTTGGCCAAGTGTCACCTGTTATGTGGCATGAGGAAGAAGTTGATTGGGATTATGGATATTAAGTAAAACCCTCTTTGTAAACTTTGTCACTATAGCTTTCAAATTGAAATAGCTAATTATCACCGTTTCCATGAAAATAAGTTGCTACAAACCCTAGTTATATAACATTTCTTAGTACGAAAATTCTTAAGGAAAGAAACCTTTGTTACTTATAAACAATTTTGTTATAGCTCCAGTGTCCTATAATAGGTTTACTGGAGCTTTGCTTTATGTGTATTCATTTTATGCCGGATAGCCTCCACCAGGTGGTGGCCATGCGCCAAGCAATCGACGTATTAAAATAATTTCACCTAAATGATATGTATTATGTGAAGCTATATTACGCAACGAGCTAACAGGAGTTTCAGTAGGCCAATTTTGTAACGGTTCATCAAGTCGAATCTTTCGTGCTATTTCACAAGCTTTATCTATGCCATTTAAAAAATGTTCTACAAGCTTTAGCCATTCTTCATTACTAGAAGGGGATTTATCCTGTGGCCAAGTATCCATTGCATCCTTTGGTAGATCACGGTTTCCACCTTGAAGAAATTCTAAGAAAAAATCCTGCCAATACGACATATGGCCTAGAAGTTGATAAATTGTATATGGTAAACCTTCGATGCTTTCCCCTGCAAGTTGCCCATCAATATCTGAAAGCGCTCTGTTAATTGGGATATGCCCACGCTCACCCTTCAATGATTGAATTAGAGTTTTAGCAAATTCTTCGTTAACTGTTGACAACGTAACCAACCCTTTCTTGACTTGTATTTTCACCGATCATAATACTGACAGCATACGGTACTATAATCATACAAGACTGTTTTCACATAGATTGTTGTTTATCATATTACAAAATAAACATGTATACAACTTGAACGCGGGGTATCCTTTCTTCGATAAAGCGATGACAGTTACGTAAAACAACATCTTCATCTTATAATTTTAATTTACGAATATTTGCAACAAACTTTACGAAAAGAGCTTAATACAAACACATGAAAGTTGTACACTCATATCGTTTTTCAGCTAAACAATAAATTGTACGTTTTAATCATGCACATTCGTACAGACAAAATTATAAATATGTCATAGACATATATAGAGAATGAGAAAGTGGGGTGATTTATTAATGTGTAACTACGGTGTAGCTGGCGCTGGCTATCCTGGATACGGCTACGGTCCTGGAGTAGGAGGAGCCTTTGGATCTACATTTGCGTTAATTGTTGTACTATTCATTCTGTTGATTATCGTACTTGGAGCATTTTGTTTAACATATTAGTTAATCAAGTTCCATTGAGTATTATCATACCTTTTCCTTTTCATTTCACTTTTCAACAATGAAAAATAGGGAGGTCACCACTTGATCACCTCCCTCCTTTTTATACTTTTTGACCTTCATTTAATGCCGTTTTTACTTCTCTGTATGAAAGACTGTGTGCATCAGCGACTTCTTTATACGTAATAAACCCTCCAGCAGCATTGACACCTTTTAACAGAGCTGGACAGTCCAGACATGCCATTTTATAGCCTTTACTTGCAATATTGACAGCATATGGTATCGTGACATTCGTTAAAGCGATTGTAGATGTTCTTGGTACTGCTCCAGGCATATTTCCTACAGCATAATGAACTACACCATGCGTTACATACGTTGGATCCTTATGTGTAGTTACCCTATCTGTCGTTTCAAATATACCCCCTTGATCGATTGCTACATCAACGATAACAGACCTCTCTTCCATCATCCTAACCATTTCCGACGATACAAGCTTTGGTGCCTTTGCCCCAGGTATAAGTACTGCTCCTATAACTAAATCCGAATCTAATACTGCTTGCCCAATTGTATACGGATCAGACATAAGTGTTTGAATTGAGGTTCCAAAAATGTCATCTAGCTCCCTCAGCCTATTTGGATTAACATCAATAATTGACACATTTGCCCCAAGCCCTATTGCTATTTTTGCGGCATTTGTGCCAACTACTCCACCACCTATTATCGTGACCTTTCCTCTTTTCACCCCGGGCACTCCTCCGAGTAGTACCCCTTTACCGCCTTTAGATTTTTCCAGAAACTGTGCGCCAATTTGTGTGGCCATTCTCCCTGCCACTTCACTCATCGGGGTTAATAACGGCAATGTCTTGTCTTGCATTTGGACTGTTTCATATGCTATAGCAATTACTTTTTTCTCGGCGAGTGCTTCTGTTAGCTCCCGATTTGTTGCTAAATGCAAATAAGTGAATATAATTAATCCCTCATAGAAGTAATGATACTCCTCTATTAAAGGCTCTTTAACTTTCATTACCATATCGCATTCCCAAGCTGTTTTTGCAGATTCAACAATTTCTGCACCAGCTTCAATATACAATTCATCAAAAAAACCAGATTGTAGACCAGCACCACTTTCAATAAAAACTTTATGGCCTGCTCGCGTTAAATGTAGTACGCCAGCTGGTGTAAGCGCTACTCTACTTTCACTTGTTTTAATTTCTTTTGGAATGCCAACTCTCATCTTATCACCATCCTTTCGACCATACTTTATTTATTGTGAGATCATTCAAGTTACCTTTAACAATACTTATCAAATTTAACTGTCAAGATTGAGCTGTTCTAAGCAATATTTAAACAGCCCTTATCTTAAATTTAAAATTTTCGATTTTAGAACAAAAATGTATGTATTAGAAGTATTGTTACTACTCTATATAAAAATGACACAACTATCATTCGTTTAATTAGCAGATTGCATATAATGCTTGCGTGACAACTTTAATTAATAAATTCACATCTTCATCCTTAATCGTCAAAGGTGGTGAAATTGTCAAAACATTGTTATACCCTGAAACAGTCATCCCATTCTTCCCAATGATTACACCGTGGTTTTTACAAATCTCAATTACTTTATTTACTTTGTCAATAGCTAATGGTTGTTTAGAGGCTTTATCGATAACTAATTCTATTCCGATTAGCAGTCCCTTCCCTCGTATATCTCCCACGTAGGGATGATCTTCAAGCCTCTCATCAAACTCTTGTATTATAGCTGAACCTACACTTTTTGATCGCTCAAAGAGCTGTTCCTGCTCCATAATATCAATATTTTTCATTGCAAGCGCACAAGCTGCAGGATTACCACCAAAAGTATTGACATGGCGGAAAAAATCATATTGCTCTGAACCATTAAACGATTCATAAATATTTTTCCGAACAGCTGTTGCAGCTAAAGGTAGGTAAGCACTCGTAATTCCTTTTGCCATTGTAATAATATCCGGTTTAACATCATAATTCATGTATCCAAATGGCTCCCCAGTTCGACCAAAACCGCAAATGACTTCATCTGAGATAAGGAGGGCACCATGTTTTTCACATACTTTTTTTACACCTTTCATATACCCATCTGGGGGCATTAAAATACCACCACCCGTAATGATCGGTTCCATGATTACAGCAGCAATCGTCTCGCTTAACTCCCATGTCATCACGTTATCAATAGCTTTAACAGATGCTATATCAACCGGGTCTTTTACAGTAGTGTCTTCTTCAGACCTGTAAGTATCAGGTGGGGCCACATGAATAAATCCTGATGCAAGCGGTTCATATTTATATTTCCTTTGTGCCTGACCTGTAGCAGCTAACGAACCAAAGGTATTTCCATGATAACCTCTATAACGAGATATAATTTTGTATCGATGGTGATCACCACGTTGTTGATGATATTGTCTAACAATTTTGAATGCGGTTTCATTCGCTTCGGAACCACTATTTGAAAAAAAGAAAACATAGTCATCGCCCAACAAGTTAGTGAGCTTTTCAGCTAAATGAATAGCTGGTATATGACTTTGAGTAAGTGGGACATATGGACATTCCAATAATTGGTCATATGCAGCTTCAGCAAGTTCTTTACGACCATACCCTACATTTACACACCATAGTCCAGACATTGCATCTAAATATTTATATCCGTTTATATCAGTTATCCAAGATCCTTTTGCTTGACTTATTACCATCGTCGATTTAGGGTCATATGGTTTCATGGAGTGCCAGACATAATGGTCATCCTTCATCATCATATCCTTTGCAGTAATTTCTCGTTCCATATACCTCCCGCCTTTCAATGAATTAATGGTTACAGCAAACAATCAATGCTGACATAAATCTATTTGTTATTAATAGGGAAATAGGATTGAATTTCCTTCACCATATTAGTAAATTGAGTCTGGTCTCGAAAATCTTCAGGGTGCCAATTTTCAACAATCCACCTCACTAGCTCCACTGGACTATTAAAAATTTCACCACTAGAATCCGCTTTACGAATCATATACCTCCCATTGTCTTCGTCAATTGTCACTTCACAAGGTAAGGCACTCCCTTTACAACTAAGTTCATACTCCATGTTTTATTCCTCCCTTTTTTAATTAGGCTTGAATTTTTCGTTAACGTGATGACTGTTGCATAAAACCTCTTATCGCAGTTTTAAATGCAGTGACAATAACAAAGGTACGAAAGAAGCCTTTCTATAAAATGTTCTATTACTTTATCACAGTATTTTAGAGAAACTTGTAAAAATTCGGCGTTTTATAAATCATTTCTTTCGAATGATTTCATCTTTTTTGGACAAATGCAGTCATTATTTATATACTAATCTTAATCTTTTTATATGAGACATTTTTAAATTTTGTTCGGAAGGATGTATGTTAACATGGAACACCTTATTAATTCACGTGTAAAAAATATTGAGATATCTGGCATTCGAAAATTTTTTAACTTTGTTGCAGATTTTGAAGACGTTATATCTTTAACAATCGGTCAACCTGATTTTCATACACCAAATCATATTAAAGACGCAGGTATTGAATCTATAACAAAAAACTATACTACATACACTCCTAATGCAGGTGACCTAGCATTACGAAGAGCAGCATCAGCTTTTGTATTGGAGAAATACCATTTGCAATATGATCCAGAAAATGAAGTCATTGTCACGATAGGTGCAAGTCAGGCAATAGATATCGCTTTTAGAACAATTTTAGAAGAAGGTACAGAGGTTATACTTCCTGGCCCAGTTTATCCAGGTTACGAACCAATCATAAAACTTTGTGGTGCAAAGGCTATTCATGTTGATACGACGATGAGTGATTTTAAACTGACAGCAAAATCGATCGAAGAACATATTACTGAGAAAACACGTTGTATTGTATTACCTTACCCTTCAAATCCAACTGGAGTTACCCTCACACCTGATGAGTTGGAGGAAATCGCGGCATTATTAAAAGATAAAAATATTTTTGTTCTATCAGATGAGATTTATAGTGAACTCGTGTTCATAGGAAGACATCATTCAATTGCAAGCTATTTACCAAATAAAACGATAGTCATTAACGGGCTAAGTAAATCTCACTCAATGACCGGGTGGCGAATTGGTTTTTTATTTGCACCGTCTTTCCTAGTTAAACATATATTAAAAGTCCATCAATATAACGTTTCTTGCGCATCCTCTATTTCTCAGAAAGCGGCTTATGAAGCACTCACCAACGGGAAAAATGATGCTATTCCAATGAAAGATACATATCGACAAAGATTGGAATATGTCGAAAGTCGACTAGAAAAAATTGGGCTTCCAGTTACTAAACCTACTGGTGCATTTTATATATTTCCGTCTATTAAACAGTTTCAGTTAACATCCTATGAGTTTGCAATAAAGTTAGTAAAGGAAGCAAGGGTAGCCGTCGTTCCTGGAAGTGCCTTTTCCTCTTATGGAGAAGACTATATTCGACTATCATACGCGTATTCTATGGAAACTTTAACGGAGGGTTTAAATCGTATAGAGAGTTTTGTTTTAAACTATTAAGATAGTAAACCTTTTTGCAGGCAACAGCCAAAAGAAGGAATTTATTACGTTAAAGATGAGCTAATATTGTTTTTTTTATAGATCGAATTTATATTCGTCTGTTATGTCACACATTAAATAATAATGATCAAGTACATCACTAATATTTAGAGGTGTACTTATCTTATTTAGACCTTTAAATGGTTTCATTTGCTATAACAGCAATATAGTATTACTTTTATAAGAAAGTAATACAACCTTAAGGGATAATGAGAATGACAATAAGGTATACAATAAAAGGTTGCCGAAATGCTAGGAAAGCACGATGGAACATAACACCATGGAGCAATTTGTACGACGTATTTTAGATTAGTTTCTTTATTCGAGATCGACATGTCCTTTCGATTCCCAAAGACATGACAAACTTCAGTATGCAACAATCTAGGTAAGACTTTTTATCTCTCACTAAAATTGGTGTTAAATAGATAATCAGTAACTTCAGTACCACGGAAGCTTTTTTGTGTTATATTTCCTTGGGCATCTCGCTCCTCTCCTATTTTTTCCATCGCATAGGTTGTAATAAAATAACCTTCAACTGGTAATTGATCGTCCTCTAATAATTTTATGTCTCCGTTTAATACGATGAAATGAGTACGATTTTCTATAGCATAATTGACCCGTTCTCCCGAACTTTGAATACCGTAAGAAGAAAAGTCACCCTTAGCGTGAGTTATATCTCTAATATCAAGTACATTGAGATTTTCAAAGAATTGGGAACCTTCAATAAATACATTGTAATCTAGCCATGTATCAAGTTGTCTGTGCTTTATTCGATACCTCACTTTATCAAAGTCATATCGAATAGTATAAAGATTATAGCTATTGCCACTGTGCTCGAGGAACTGCCAGCTAAACTCTGTAATTGTTCCATCTTTAACATAGTCTACTTCAAAATTCTTAAGCCTTAAATTGAGTTCCTCTAATTCTAACTTTTGCTTAATCAAATCATATTCATCTTGAAAGTTAATTGTATATACTGAACCAAGTTCATGCTCAATAAATAATGGACGGCTTTGCCATTCATTAATAGCATATGGTAAAATCCAATGGACAATGGTAAAAGTAATAACACCCAATACCGCCGCCATGCGCTTTACTTCTACATTTAAAGCTGGCCGAAAGAATAAAATATACAATATAAATCCAAGAGGAAGTGTGATTTGGTTGAAACTAAAAGCAAAGGAGCCTAATATAAAATATCCGACTACTTTTAAGGGAAAATACGATTCTACTTCACCTTTTTTCCATACTAAATACAAGGAACATACAATTAATAAAACATTGTAAACATTTGTTACCATCATTACCTCCATCTGCTATGAAAAGGAAATAGTCATTGTATAATTAAACTGAACAAAGCAATCCTCTTTGACACTCCCACCCCTAAAGGAGCAAGCTGATAGTCTTACGGCATCAGTGGGATTCTCGAGTGATTAAACCGAAGTGCATTTCTGCTATCGGAGTATGACCTCGAGATTAGGGTATG
>NZ_JBPXRQ010000067.1:0-15965 GCF_051842895.1 Cytobacillus sp. Hm23 | reverse complement strand
CTTGAATTCTTGAGTAAAAGTACGGCGTGATCTTTTTGTCATGTAGATTCTCCTCATCAATCATATAGTAAGTTCATTCTACTTGACCTTAAAATTTCTGTCTAACTAAGTGTAGCCAATCCAAGCTATTAGTCTAATAGTAGCCAAGATAGTATTACATTCTTGTGCACGATAATTGAATGTCATTATATTTTTCCACACTGTCAAAATATAAATATAGTAATCTCCTACCCTATGATAAAGAAACCATTAAACATAATATAAATGCAATACTTGATAAAGGTGTCATTACATATCTTTCTTTTTTACTCTTGGATATTAGATTTTTTATCGTATTTAAGCCCAAATAAACTGTTATTACCCAAACTAAAATATTTGTAGGTAAAAAATTAAATATATTTAAAAAGTTAGTATGCTGTAAAAAAACAACTCCCATAAACAAAAGAATGATAGCATTGATGAAACTTATAATACGTAATTTTTTAGGTAAAACTTTATAAAATCCACCCATCGCAAATTCGCCTAACGGTACACCTAGTGCAAGTAACACCTGAAAAACAGCAATAAAAGCAAACATTATAGTTACAATAATGGATAATATGTAGAAAATATCCCCGTCCATAAAATTCGCCTCCTCCAAATATTATACTTCCTATAATACTCAGATTCTTCAGCCCGCAGACTAACATAATACAAATTCCAGTAACAATTCAGCTTATTAAGTTGGATCGACACTTTTTGAAAAGAAAGGACACCTCTCTTTTTACATACACCCTCCATTAGTATTGAATAACATTTAATTATTAAACACAACTTGTGTTTACTTCTACCCAATTTAACAATAACGTTTTTATACAAGAAAACGAGGAAATAAGTTTATTTGTTATAAAAGGAATCATCATAGATTAACAATGCTTTTCAAAAAGGTAAGTAAACATGTGAATAGCCCTTCTCTATTCAAAGAATGGAAAGGGGCTATTCACATATGATCATGTTAGTGTAATACATAGTATGTTTTTCTAAGTAAGTGGTGCATTCAATGAGAAAATTGGTTATTCATCACAATTTCATTAACGCTTACTTTATAAGAGCCACAACAATCAATAATATAATTGCGATTATAAGGTATGAGATTGCCCTTATTACTCTAATATATCCTTGTTTTTCAGAGACGGATAGTTCGTCCCATTTCTTTTTAAATTCCATCTTTTCACCTCAGTATCACTTTTGTTTATCTGGACTATAACTTTTAATTACCATCCCTGCTGTTCTTTAAGTGAAACAATTTGAGCGATATGATGATGGTCGTGCCACACAAATCTTTGTATTGCAACACCCAGACACATTTCTCCATGAGTAAGACTAATAAATTTTCTTTGAAATGCTGAAAAATGGAGTGAGTGAAGTAAATATACAAATCGACAATGAAGTGATTCTAAGAGATTTATTGATATATGGATGGGTATTTGATAGTCACTAAGCTCTGCCCACAAATCCTCTCTATAAGTACTTGCAGTCGGTGTATCTTCTGTTAATGCTCTTTTAAAACGAATAAATGCATTCATATCATTGTCAGTCATATGATGGATAATCTGCTGGATTGTCCAACCACCTGGGCGATATTGTGTAAGTAGTTGTTCTGAAGACAGATTTTGTACAACAGTTCGTAGAATTATTGTAATTTGTGGTATTTGTGCAATCATTTTATTACATTGTTCTGAAGTTATATTTTGCATTGATTCAAATTGCCCATCCGGAAAACGAAGATGATCCATATAAATCCTCCCAGTATTTTCTTCCTAAATTTATTCTAAATGATATTTCGATTTTAGGCTATTTACTTCTAGCTATAAAGCAGGTATCTACTAAACATATAGTCCATTGAGGTTACTATTTATCTATGAAATATCGAAATACTTAAAACCCTGCTAATATTCTAGTCTTTAACAATATGGCCAGAAAACTTAAAATGTTCGATTCAGCTTCTAATAATTCCTTCTCTTAAATCCTATTCTCTTTAGGTCAATAGATTTGTTGAAAGATTTTGGTTCCAATAGCTTCCATTATGTAAACTAGATGAATTACATATACATAGTATACAAAAATTCAAAAGCACATAAAGTAGAAATAGATGGACTACTCCTACTTTATGTGCTTTTACTGGGACTGTATAACGAATGGTGGCTGCAACACCATTTTCTAGTGTTTGATTACTATCGGTGGCAGTAATCCTTACAGCTAATAGGTCACATTCGAAAACAGAGAAACTACCCGTTGCAGTGCCGCAACAATTTTGATTTCCTGGGACTTGGACCATTTACCGTTGCTACAATATTTGAACCTTCTGGTGAAGCACCACAAAGACTACTTGTAACGATCTCACACATCACTGACTGTTGACTTGATATACTATTATCCCTGGTACTAAAAATCAAATCGGTAATGGTTGCATCCTCTAGTATCACCACATTATTTTGATCTAAATTACCAGAGGTGCCTAGCCCTACAAAATTGTTATCGGTAGTAAGATCAACACTTTGTGCAGCTAAATAGATCTTCATTACTTCCTGTCCGGATGATCGTATTACTTTTTTTCAAGAAACTTGTTACACATGGACTCCTCACCTTGAGTTATGCAGCTGTTATATTTTTTTGGAAGGTTATTCAAAAGCAAAGTTCCATAACGATTAAGCAGCAAAATATACTCCTGATAGTTCTGTAGTAAAATCAAACAATCAGTTCTTTCATGACTTGAATATGTAAAAGGGTATGCCAACGATCGTTCATTTTTACGAAAAAAGACCATATTTCACTTTTAAGGTAAAGGAGCTAAACTACGATTAATCCCAAAGTAGATGCCTCATTATGTTAATAAAAATAGTTCCAATTTTTCACACTGAAGAACTGGGACTAATCGACTAACTAATCATTGAGTCTTAAAAATGGTTTAAATGAACTATCACATTAATACAAACTTAAAATAAATACTTACATAACATAAAGTACACCCTTTATTATCACTCTTCCCTCCCTGGTTGGTTCATTCCTCCTTTCGTGAACCATACGGGAGGGCTACTAATTTTCTGGATGTTCACTTTTTGATTGTATCTATTTCTGGCCGGTTGACATTTAGGTCTCCAATTTCAATATTAATGATCTTTCTATTAACAAAAGTAATGAAAAAAAGAAAAATCCCGCTAACACTAAAAAATCTTTTCTATGATACTTTATGTCATCTCTCCTTATTGATTCTACTGTTACACGTTTTTTCTGTAGTGTTTTTTTAATAATTCTATTTATACATTTCAATTAATTCTCCTGATTGTTTAACTGTTAGCACTTTATTTTTTACACTCAAAAGAATAGCTACTTGTTATGTATTCGTGTATCTCTAGTGCCACTTCTCCACCAAATTCATAGCACTTTGATGTCAGTAAACTTATTTCCTTACTATTAAAATAACCGAATGAAATAATTAGAAAAGATATTACCAATATTAGAATTACTAGGATTATTAATAACCCTATAAAGTGTCTGCTACGTAAAATTGACATTTTACATCCCTCTTTTGCAATAAAATAAAGAGTCCATATTTTTGTTTATTGAAGCGGTAATTCATGCAAAAACCAATGCAACTTTAATGGCTATCTTGTATGTTGGCACCACCGAGTTTCTTATAATGTTTTATAAACATAATATCACCATTGTTTCATAAAAAGTATCACCCACACTAACTTTTTTCATATCTATATAGAAAGTATACTCGATGAGAAAGAGGTGGTTTTTTGACGACAACGGTAATTGATGTCAAAACACATAACGTGATCACTACTATCGATGTTGGAGATAATGTTGTATCTGCCCAACCTATCTTTACTCCTGATGGAAAACTGGCTTATATAGCTAATAATAATTTAGAAACTGTTTCTGTCATTGATGTGAAAACACATAGTGTAATTGCTACTGTGCAGGTTGGAGACAATCCAGAACTTGTAAACTTTACACCCGATGGAAAACTGGCTTATGTAATCAATGAGCGGGGGAACTCTGTTTCTGTCATTGATGTGAAAACACATAGTGTAATTGCTACTGTGCAGGTTGGAAGAGACCCTAGAGATGTCGCCTTCACTCCTGATGGTAAACTGGCTTATGTGGCTAACATGGATGAAAACACTGTTTCTATCATTGATGTAAAGACACATAGTGTAATTGCCTCTGTTCAGGTTTTGGATGACCCTAGAACTGTCACCCTAACACCTGATGGAAAGCTTGTTTATGTAACTAACCGGAACGAAGATCCTGGACTTATTTCCGTCATTGATGTGAAAACGCATAGTGTTATTGCTACTGTACAAACAGCGGGAGACTCTAGAGATATTGCCTTCACTCCTGATGGAAAACTAGCTTATGTGACTAACCGCGATAATCCAGGTAATACTATTTCTGTTATTGATATAAAAACGCATAGTATAATTGCTACTGTGCAGGTTGGGGAAGAACCTAGAACTGTCACCCTTACGCCCGACGGTAAACTGGCTTATGTGGCCAATCGAGAGGATGAACCTGGCTCTGTGTCTGTCATTGATGTGAAAACTCATAGTGTGATTGCTAGAGTGAGGGTAGGGGAAGAACCTGGTGTTATCGCTTTTACACCCGACGGGAAACTTGCTTATATAATCAACCGGGACGATAATCCTGGCACTGTGTCGGTCATTGATGTAACAACGCATAGTGTGATTACTACTATTCAGGTTGGAGAAGATCCAGGTGTTGTCGCCTTTACTCCCGATGGAAAACTGGCTTATGTTGTTGAGGGTACTTAATTAAATGCTATTGTTTATTGCTCTTGATTTTTGTTAAAACAATAAACAAAATAAGACTTATAACTAAATCATTCACGTCTTCATCCACAAGATCTTAGCTATTTCTTATAGCATCTGTTGGCTGCTTATCTTAAGTATAGAATTTTAAAAATCCCACTTCTGTAACGAAGATGGGATTTCATTATTTTTTAGTATTTACAGGAGAAATCCAACCTTCTCACTTGATACAGTAAGAATCAATTCTTTGCAGTTCATTTTTGTCATTAAAAATATAGACATCACAGGCGGAAACAAAAGATAATTGTTTACCATTACGAATAAATTCAGCTGTTCCATTTACTGCAACGCAATTTTTTTCGGAAATTACATTTAATGTAGTGAAGTTAGTGGTAATCGTTTTGAAATAATTTGAAGTTTGCTTGCACTCTTCTATTACAGCTTCCCTACCTACCAAGGTTTTGTCACCTACGATATTCCATTCAATTATTTTTGATAGAAATGGAAAAGTAGGCTCAAAATTACCATTAGAAAACGACTCTGCAATTTGTTTTTGTGTGAGAACATGACTTGCTGAAGCCATAGTTCAATTCCTCCTTTAATAATTAGTTTAGCTAACAGATGTCTTACCACTATTTGTTGTATTAAATTAATACACAGAAAAGGTATCCTTTTTGATTCATTTAGCTGTTTTATAACTTCCATAAATTCATCATAATTACCTTCATTTATAAAATAATTGTTGTGTTAGAAAATTCTATTATAAATACTAGAAAATAACATACTGCTATACTGTACAGTCATGATATACAACCTAATTACAAAAAAATTAAGAATCTTAACACACATGTCCTTCAAAAGGCTAAGTCTATTTCTTTTGATTTTATTCTAGCGTTTTCCCTTTTATTTATTTTTGCTCCTTTTGAGATAATAGGATCATTGGAGATTAATTATGATGAATTTTTTAGCAGTATATTTTTATTGTTTGGATCAAGTTACAGTTGGCTTTCACAATATACTTAGTCCATGTTATGGTAATTTCATAATTTTTCAAATAATAGTTTTATATACAATATTATCGTGGTTGAATACTCAATCTACACCTTTTCAAGTGTCCTTTTGTTATAATAGACAATATGTTTATTTTTTACATCAACTTTTTTAACAGGAGTGTGTTTTAAAATGAGATTTGATGCATTTACACCATTGATGGGGTTATTTTTTAATTTCCTTTCTTTTATAGTCGGAATGGTTATTTTATATTGGGTGATTAAATTTGCTGTTAAGAACGCCATCAACGAATCAAAAATTAATAAATAGAAAACATGTATCGTTTTTTCACCTTCAGATTTTTTATAGGTGTTTTTATCAAACGTTTTTACTATTAAGTCTTATAAAACTTGTCTGTTTCATATAGTACATACATAAGTTATTTTCTCGAACCTGTTTTTAATACATTGTTTGATATCTCTAAAATACTATGGTTATTAAGTTCGTCTCCACTGTTTGTAGAAACATTAATTTTATCAGTTACCATTAAAATTATCATTGATCTCAGTGGTCACACCTATTAATCCAATCCTTCATTAAAGCTAAATATTTTAAAGGAATTTCTTAAAATTTAAAGAATTATATAGTGATGAAGGTAAAGGAAGGACTTTATTAAAAGTTTAATTCTCTCGAAAAAGTAACCACCCTTTTTCTTAGCGTATGGGGAATTGTTATCATTATAGAATTTATTTTTAATCTAGGTATAACAAATTATCCTATGTTTGATAACCCTATATTTGGTTTAGTTTCATTATTTTTTCTTTCGGTTTTTATATTTATAAAAATAAAAAAGTTGTTAGTTAAAAAAGATAAGGAAATAAAAAAGCCCATAATTTGATTTTTATGGGCTTTTTAATAATCAAATTATACTTACTTGTTATCGTGTAACCTCAATTTACTCTTGTGTTTCAAAAAATTTTTCCCTAAAAATATATTTTCGAATTATCCCAATAAACTCCTCATACCTTTGTATTAAAAATTACTTTGAAGAGGGTGGATTTGGTTTGACTACTACTGTGATAGATGCAAAAACCCATAGTGTGATAGCAACTTTACCAGTTGGAACTGCAGACTTTTCTTTCGTACAGTCTGTTGCCTTTTCCCCTGAAGGTAAACTCGTTTATGTAACTAATAATGACGATCGTACAGTTTCGGTCATTGATGCCAAAGTTCATTCCGTGATAGCTACTATTATAGTCGGCGGGAGTCCTATTGATGTTTCGTTCAACAATGAGGGAAAATTGGCGTATGTTACTAATTCTGGTGATAGCACTATTTCGGTCACTGATACCAAAACTCATTCCGTAACTTCCTCTATTTTTGTAAACACTCCTGTAGCTGTCGCATTCTCTCCTGATGGTAAACTTGCTTATGTAGTTGAAGGGAATTAAGTTCATTAACCTTAATTACTCACAAGTATCCTTAAATAAAAAGGTTTGTTGCAATGGTCATTTATCAGTTTCAATTTTATACTTTCTGCATCTACTAATAACAACTAATTCTGTATAGGGACTGATTAACTATGACTAACTGTAAATGTAAAGACGATAAATGCCCTGAGTTATTTAAGGTTCAATCCAATCAAGAAATTGACTACGAAGAAGCCATAAATCCCATTGATTTACTCCAATTACCCGTATTAATTAAATCTAAGAATACAGAAGTAAAACTTGATTCCACTGTTGAAATTTTCACAAGTCTTATAAACCGTGACCGAGAGAATATCGGTTTTGCTTCTTTCTCTTACGAATATATCCTTCAACGATCAACAAACGGTGGTAACTTCACAACCCTTGCAACAATGACTCCCTCACAGAGTCTCAATGTAATACCTGCTTCGGGCGCTGGAGATAGTACCTATAGTGGATCTTTAGTTACTAATCTTACATGGGTAGATAAACCAGAAATAGGTTGTTATATTTATAGAATTCTTATAGATAAGGGACCAGCACAAACCTTTATAATCCAGGCGCCCGACGATCTTTCTCGCATGATTAGAACCCGTTCTCTAAACGCTTCGGTATTTACACACCAAACATAAATTTTGTTAGTAACCACAATACGAAATAAGTCATATGCTTCACGGCTTCTTCCACAAAATCTTAGCTGTTTCTTATATACCTAGTTGACTGCTTAATATGAGGATAGAACTTTATAAATCCTCCCTCCTTTATCGGAAATGGGATTTGGGTTATTTTTTATATAGTCTGAGCAACCTAATTAGTCCGCTAAATATACTGCAATTTATAACCTAGTAAATAATTAATCTAAGGAACTTATTGTTCCACAATATGGCCCAAATCATAAATAACGGCGCATCTCATAGTGCGCCAGTGTTGTTGAGTTAATTAGTAAACAGAACTTAACTTGTGTTTAGCAGTAAATTATCAAATTTGATAATGCACATATATTCATTATGTTGTGTGCTCAATTGAAATTTGGATTGTTAAAGGAATTCTATATAGAATTGATCAGAGAGAGGAAATGAACCTAATCGGTCAAAAGGGTAGCTGTTTATCTAGAGGCTGAAATTCCATGTTTACTTGTGCATGGTCAATAATCTGATGATTATTCATTTTTTAATCCTCTTCTTTTTTCCCTAAGTTATAATAATCTATGGCTTTTTCTTCTATGCTTGATCACAAAGTTAATTAAGCAATAAGGCATTCATTGATCTACTATTTACAAATGCTCCATCCACACCACCCTGCGTCTCAACTACAGATGCCATTAGCACAAGGTCTCCTGCTGCACATGGTACTGAAACTGTAAAATTTGGATTTGTGTTATGTTCTACATTAAATTCAGCAGGCTGTTGTACTCCACTTACAGTGTCCAATAATAAAGGAGAAGCCGGTGTATAGTTTGCTTCAGTTGATTCAACCATAACTTGATAAGCTACTTCATATTTGTATGATAGACTTGATTGCTCTGCTGTATTATCCAAACCAACTACAAAGAAATTAGACTGAAAAAAACCATCAAGTTTTGTCTGTCTTCCATATAAATGTTTAGGTATTCTTAATCTTAGCAACTCAACTCTAGTCCCATCTAATGGTAATTCTATGGGTTTGGTCTCTTGTGTAGAGAGAAATTCTGTACAATGATTTTTTGTCATTTTTCCACCCCCTTTCCCGTTCAAAATTTACATATATCCAATGTGTATAAACTGATTCACTGGAAAGGTTCTTAGAATATGATATTCATAGAAATACGCAATGCTTGGATTAACTTCTTAGATCATAAATGGAAAAATCTCAGAAATGAAACTTACTTAACCTTTAATTATCTAATAAGATAAAAACAAGTGAAATTAATCTGAAGATGAAATTTGAGTGATAACATTAAAGTAGATTTAAATATGAATTGATCTAGTATTACTCCAAAATAACTTAACAGAGCCATTTTGCAGAAGGTGTCTCCATAATTCCCTCATTAATATATTCTTTAATCTTACGTAATTCATCTTAAAGTTCACAACTCGTATTGTTTTCCCTTCTTAAACCATATCATATATTGATATAGGAATTTAGAAAACATACATATTTCATTTCGGATTTGATAAAATCGTGTAATCGAAGTTACACCATCATTGAATTCTCTTTATTCTATAAAAATATCCGTTGGTATTAAATAGGTTGTAATCACATTAATCCTAAGTTTCATAGTTAGCGAATTAACTAGTTCACTTTTCCATATCTTTGTTATAACAAGTAATGAAATGAGGTGGTTTTGATTGACAACAACAGTGATTGATGTCAAAACACATAGCGTGATTGCAACGTTGCCTGTTGGTGATACAGATGAATCCTTTCCTGTTGCGTTTTCACCTGATGGGAAACTCGCTTATGTGATAAATATTAGTGGCAATATTTCAGTCATAGATGTAAAAACTCATTCTGTGATTGCTACATTGCAAGTTGGAGGTCTTCCAAATCGTGTCGCTTTCACATCAGATGGGAAACTTGCCTATGTGACGAATACTGCTATCGCTAATGTTTCAGTTATAGATGTAAAAACTCATTCTGTGATTGCTACTGTGCAGGTTGGAGGAGTTCCAAACGATGTCAATTTCACGCAAGATGAGAAACTCGCTTATGTAACGAATACTGCTATTCCCACTGTATCGGTTATAGATGTAAAAACTCATTCTGTTATAGTTACTGTCCATGTAGAGGGAAATCCACAAAATATCGCTTTCTCTCAAGACGGGAAACTCGCTTATGTGTCGAATTTTGATGATGCCACTATATCAGTTATAGATGTAAAAACTCATTCTGTGATTACTACTGTGCAGGTTGGGAATGGTGCAACGGATGTTGCTTTCACTCCGAACATGGAACTAGCTTATGTGGCGAATGAAGGTAATGCCAATATATCGGTTATAGATGTAAAAACTCATTCTGTAATTGCTACTGTGCAGGTTGAGAACCAACCAAAATCAGTCACCTTCACACCAGATGGGAAACTCGCTTATTTAACAAATACTGGGGATGCTACTGTATCGGTTATAGATATAAAAACTCATTCTGTGATTACTACTGTGCAAGTTGAAGGAGTTCCAAACGATGTCGCTTTCACGCCAGGCGGGAAACTTGCTTATGTGACGAATACTGGTGACGCCACAGTTTCAGTCATAGATGTGAAAACACACAGTGTGATCGCCACAATACAAGTTGGGATTTTTCCATGTATTGTCGCTTTTACTCCTGACGGAAAAATCGCTTATGTAACTGAATAATGAACACAATGTCCTTGAGTCTTATAGAATTTTAAAAATCCCCCTCCTGTATCGGAGAGGGGATTTGAAGTATTTTATTATGTTAATTAAGCATGTCTAGGTTTAGGAACAATCCTGCAATTTTAAATCTACAAAATGATTAATAAAAAACACTTGTTGTTCAACGACCTAGCTCTTGTGCAGAATAAGGCTACTATTAATTCTAAGAAGCTTTATTATATTGAAACAACTATATTTTTTAAATTTAAAAGATATTATTATTCTTAACCAAAATGCTTATAATTGAGCTCATTTTTATTTATGACAGTTGTTATGTTAAGGAAAGTATGTGAACTAACTCTTTCTGTCATTTATTCAAGCGCTCATTTATTAACATCTCCTTATCAATGCGTTGTTCATCACATTCGATACTACTCTTTGACTTTGTTAATAAAGTTTTTTCTCCATCTAAATGAAAAACACCCACTAAGAGGTGGGCGCTTGAAATACACCTTGCAAATAAAAGTAAGTAACAAAGTCTAATTGATATGTTGTAACTATTATTTATAAGAAGGTTGTTTCTTTCTAAGAAATTAATAAGTATACAATAGAGATTGGGACATTTTTTTCTTCTCTTAATACTATAAAAATCATCAAAAAGAAGATCCTTACGATAAAATTCTTTAAGTAAAACAAATTATAGGAAACTTACTTTTTCGTGCTACGACAATGCCTTCCTTACACTTAAAATAAACTTGGACTGATCTAATGGGTTTACTCCTTTTCGTGTTCTTGTAGCCAACACTCCTTCGGGACATTCTTGATAACTATGAAAATTAGTCGTAATTGTACCTTGGCCTTTTGTATAAGACGCTAATTGAACAGCATATTCCATAGAAGTCGCCAAAGGTATTATTCCCTCTATGATCATTCGATCTTCAAATTGTTTTGGTGAATCAAATGTTGCCCGCATTAATGATAGATCATGAAGAACCTTCCCTCCAAATTGTTCAGGCACAGATATTCTAAAGTTCAACATAGGTTCTAGTAACTTCGTATCTGTATTATTTAACCCTTGCATGATACCCATAGGTGTCGCAACAGCAAAATCAAGAGGGTGTGTATGGACAACGTGATGTTCTCCTTCAATTAAGGTAATTTTTAGATCCACTACATTCCAACCACATAACCCTTGTTCCAAAGCTTCTGGAATTCTTCTAGCCACCTCATTTTGATAGCGTTCTAATAATTCTTCTTTACGCACAACAGAATGGTAGGTAACCCCACTTCCTCTTTCGCCCGGCTCTATTTTAAAACGTAATACAGCCCAGCATGGTTTAGGCATCGTATAGCGGATAAGTCCTTCACCTGATTTTCTCGGTGTCTCCTGATAAATAACAGCAGGTTGTCCAAATCCAACTTTCAGCTGATATCGGTTTTCCATAATAGATTTAAGAATCTCGAGCTGAATTTTCCCCATCACTTTAATATGAAGCTCTCTATCCTCTTGTTGCCACTGTAGATCTAATAAAGGATCCTCATCAACAAGCTCCTGAAACGCCTTTACGACAGCAGGATAATCCTCTGCTCTTTCCCATTCAACTTTTACAGTCAGAAGAGGTACCGCCATATGAGGGTGTTCTGGAATCCCTTTTGTACCGCCTAATATATCACCTATCATCACATGATTCAATCCAGTCAGCGCAGCTATATCACCTGCTTGAAGCTCTCGTAAATCTTCACTTTTGTTACCTTTGACTTTACGAATTTGAGTCACTTTCTCCTCAATATTTTGAGTAACATTTGTGATCGTATTCCGATTTTGTATGCTTCCTTCATAGAGCCTAACGTACGCTAGCCTACCCAATTTCTTATCTCTTTCTATTTTAAATACCACCCCAGCTAAAGGGGCATTCTTTGATCCTTTTGGCTGAGGCAGGTAATCGACCATGGCATCCATAAGTTCTTTTATCCCAATACCTTTATTTGATGCACCAAACAAAACAGGAAATAAATCACAGCTTGCAGCTAACAAATTGATTTTCTCTTTTAAAAGATCGTTTGTTATTTCTTCTCCTTCTAAAAATTTATGTAAGATCGAATCATCATGTTCTGATACAGCTTCAACAAGCTGCTCATAGAAATCATGTTCATCGTTCATTAACAAAGAGGTGACACCTGTAAAAGTGTGTTCATACCCTTGCACAAATTGTATAGGCACGCAAGAATTAGTTAAGTTACGTTGAATTTCAGCCATAACTCGACTAGGATTTGCTCCAATTCTATCAAGTTTGTTAACATACATTAATGTTGGAATGTTAAGCTTACGAAGTGCATGCCAAACAACTTCTGTTTGAGGTTGAACACCTTCTACTGCGCAGATGATAAGTATTGCTCCATCCATGACTCGTAGGCTACGTTCAACCTCTGACAAAAAATCAACGTGACCTGGAGTATCAACAATATTTATAACCGTATCTTTCCAAGTCAATTCAGTTGCTGCAGCAGTAACTGATATACCTCTTGCTTTTTCAACTTCTAGCCAGTCAGTTTGGGTCGTGCCTGTATCAACATTACCTAAGGAGCGGATTTGACCACTTTGATATAACATCTGTTCTGTTGTAGTTGTTTTCCCGGCATCAATATGTGCAAAAATACCGATGTTTCTTCTTTTCTGAGAGGTTAACAATTCTAGATCACCTATTTCATCATCTTATTACTTCACTATTATCACATGTATCGTTGTTCTTAAAAGAAAATTAATGTATAAAGCGTATATTTTAATAGAACTCGTGGCCTCTTTTCTTCATTAAAACGATGAAACTTGCATCAAATACTATAATATAGAAACAAGAGTAACAAATTTTACCAAAAGAGCCATTGACTAATATATATTCATTTCATATTGTATCAGCAGATAGTAGACAATGTCATTGTGAAACAACTTCATATCGGTATTTTTTCTCATCTAAACTTCCTATTAACCTAACCTGTGTATCCCTTGTGCTAAAATGAAACTCTGGGAATATTTATATTTAATTCCATCACAAGCTGTTTTATGATGTGTAATAATTGATAATCATCCCATCTTTTCCCCACACACTGTGCACCTATCGGTAGGTTTTCATCACTTAGCTGAAGAGGAATCGTCACTACTGGATTTGTTAGAACATTAAATAAATTCGTATATGCAGTTGTTGCTTGCCAATAATCCATCGGCTTTTCATCAACATACACAGGTGTTTTATATATTGGTTGATACCTTATCATTTTCTCTTTTGTGATATGCTGGAATGCTGGTGTAACACTAACAGGTAAAATAAACATATCATAAGGGTCAAGAAACATATCAAATGATGAAATGAGATCTTCCCTTTGAGTTAACGTTCTCATATAGTTTTTAAAGGTTAGTGGCATCAACTTACTAGATGTCGGGTATTTCCGTTGAATATTTTTAGTAATTAAGTGTTCAAGTTTCCTTAATAATGCAGGTTGATTTGAGTTCAATTCCGCATCAATGATTTTGCCCCACGTTTCCCAAACTTTACTAGTACTCACTGGAAACTGCTCTATTTTAACAGTTTGTATGCCTACGGATTCTAGCTTTTTCACATATTGATAGATGGAAGTTTTCACTTGCTTACTGACAGGAACATCTGGTAGTTCATCCATCCAGGCTACTTTAACGTTTGCTAGTGTTACTTCAATCTGATTTTCAGTAACTAAGCTGGGTACCTTCATGTCATTACTGTCTGCCCCAGCAATGATACCATAAGATAAAATTAAGTCATCAATAGACCTAGCTATCGGTCCGTAACAAGCTAAGTGCCTTGATGAACGATAGTTTGGTTGTGTTGCATTCTCCATAGGTAAGTGGCCAAAGGATGACACTGAGTGCTCTGTCGGTTTTAAGCTATACACTCCACAATAATGTGCAGGCACTCTTAACGACCCTCCTATATCACTTCCAATATCTAAAAAGCTAAAACTAGCTGCTACTGCGGCAGCTCCACCGCCACTACTTCCCCCAGGGGTACGTTTCAAGTCCCAAGGGTTATTGGTCCTTCCGTAAATGTCGTTATCTGTTTGTAAATCCATTAGTAAAGGTGGGACATTTGTTTTACCTATAATAATGGCTCCAGCTTCTTTTAACCGGCGTACAACAGTAGCATCAAAATTTGTCTCATAATCTTTGAGTGGCATAAAGCCACTTGTTGTTTTCATTCCTTTGACTGCATACGATTCTTTTAATGTTACCGGAACCCCATGTAAAGGACCAAGCTTAGTACCTGCTTTCATAAGTTGATCTGCTTTTTTTGCATCATTTATCAGCTGATCAACATCTACATTCACAACTGCATTTACACTCACATCAAATTGTTGAATTCTTTGAATGATCGCACGAGCCACCTGCTCAGAAGTCAACTCCCCATTTGCAATTAATTTAGCAATGTTATTTGCTGAAAAAAATAAAAAATCATCTCGTGTCATGTTCCTCTCTCCCTTCATATTAAAGATAAAGGTAAAAAGAAACAAAAACTTGATGATTAATGCTAAAGTGACCTTAAGCATAAGGTATAAGACACGTTACTTACTTGTAATTGGAATACATATTTGTATTGTTTGTTTTGTATCTTCCTCAAAAGAACGATACCTCTCAAAATCAAATAAGCCATTAGCAAGATATTTAGACTTTGGTAACCATACCCCATAAATGTATTCAAACGATAGTGGTAACTCTTTTGTCGATCCTTGGTGAGTAAAAATGAGATAATTACTTTTAGGCAATATAACTTCCTTTAATTCTTGATTAGGAAGTTGTACAATTTCAGCTTCCTCAACAGCAGCTATATATTTAAAATCAATTTCCAATCCAAATGACTCAGGATAATGCAAAACGCCATAAACATACGTATCTCTTTTTTCATATTTATCGATATCCCTACGTAGTTTAGACCAGCTTGCATATATTTCTTCATGTGATGTATTTGATGCCATATAGCCTGCGAGTCGAATTTCTTCCAACGAAACTTCCTCAATGTCTCCTAATAAATTATTATTTTTATTTGTAAGATATTGTACATCAATTGGATTTTTGTACATAAATTCTGATGTTACTCTAGTTTGTCTAAACTGATATGGACTCATTTTATACCTTTTATTGAAAGCCCTAGTGAAAACTTCATGTGATTCATACCCGAGCTCTAAAGCAATTTGTAAAATACTCATAGAATCGTTCACTAAAAGGGTAGCCGCTTTGAACTGCTCCCTGTCTAGTAGACAGCGGAAATAATAAAAAGTCACTTAAGCGGCTTTAGCTCTATATTCCATAGGGCTAAGGCCATTTAATCGTTTTTGGTACCTATCGTAATTAT
>NZ_JBPXRQ010000066.1:0-16809 GCF_051842895.1 Cytobacillus sp. Hm23 | reverse complement strand
CTGCAACAAAAAATGTAGGGAATTTCAGATACTTAATGTAGCAGAAGCTACACCGTATCTGATCTCACTACCATCCCACACCTTAAGGAGTGGGCTTTCCCGTTCGTGAAAATCTGTAATTTATATTTAATTTTGATTATGTTATTTCAAATATCTTTTTGACAATAGGAAATGCTAGTTCGCAAAGACATGTTGTTGAAGCTTACACCCCTAACATTTCAGATGCCTTATACCTTTATAAAACAATATTGATAACAAATTTGTTGTAGTAACTTAGCTCATTTGCGAACAAAAAAAGGATAAAAAGAGCAACTTTATACTTTGCTCACTATCCTTCGTTTTATTATTATTTATAATGGCTAACAATTTAAGCACTTTTAATAGAACATACATCCGTTACTGTTTTTTAAACTACCAATTCTTTTTCTAGTTCCAACCTTAATTGATCGGGAATAGCCTCGCTTTGCTGGGTCTCAAAATTGAAATAGACAATCACAGCTTCTCCCTTTGCAATATGTTGATTCGTATGAGCATCAACAATTAAATGCTCTATTTTAAAGCTTTTTGTACCTACGTGCGATACTCTTGAAAAAATTCTTAATTGTTGATCAAAGAAAGCTTGATTAATAAAATCACATTTTATTGAAACTACAACATATTTCCAATCTTTAATATCACAATGTGGATCAAATTGCTTAAAATATTCAACCCTAGCTTCCTCTAAGTAAGTAAAATAACTAGTGTTATTGACATGTCCTAGTGCGTCTGTTTCAGAAAAGCGTACTTTTACGTTACATTCATGCATCATTTCATCATCCCTTCCACAACCTCTGCTTCATTTTTGTTAGGATTTAAATTATATTGATAATTTTAGCTGTTGACTCATTCTTCTATTATTCTATTTCTACATAGTATAGCTATATACCTTTTTTCTTTTAGCTTACTATCAACTTAAATCTCAACAATCAATTGGTATATGTTTAGTAGATTATTCCTAGTTATTTTGTTAATAACGATTGTTATTCTAATAGCTTTAATCGATCTAGAACAGTGGCTAGCTGTGCTCTCGTTACATGTTCGTTCACTCTGAAGTTTCCTTCACTGTTAGCTGTAAGAACTCCTTTATTCATCGCTTTGAGGATTGATTCCTCTGCCCAATGTCCTTCATAGTCTTTTTTTTCCACAGGTTCTTCATCCTCACCGATAAACCACGCTAACGACTTGCTGCCATTCAAAGTGTTTAAGTCAAGATTACCATTGTACCACGACACTTTTCCCTTACTAGTGTATTGCCAAATTTCACAAGGGTAGTCTGGTTTCTTTTGCTGAGTGCCATCGTTGCTACCGTATCGAGGAAGCCATAGGAAATCTGCGTTCACTTTATCCATACCGAAAGATTTATAAAGGTGATGACCTGTGTACAATCCTACTTTCCAGCCACTTGCCTTGCACACATCAATAAATGCTTGTGTAGCAGGTTTCATCTGTACAACAGTGGGCGTTGTTTTTTCCTCAACATCAACTACTAAAAACTTTGCATCTAGATCAATTCTACTAAGGAAATCACGCGCTTCTACAATTGCGTCGTTTTCACTGACAAACCTAGCGTATGCATAATGAGCAAATGGAATACCATGTTTTTTACAGTTTTTTACATGTTTGACGTATTCACGATCAATAACAGTAGAACCATATTGCACTCTAATAATCATTAACGCTACTTCTTCAGCAGCCTTTGTCCAATTAATATTACTAGTAATTTGATGGTGTGATACATCCACGATAAGTGTTTTGTTCATCATTTATCGACTCCTTATTTCACTATATGCAGTTAAATCATGTGTGCTTGTACAAAATCACTAAATAAATGAAATAATTCGCTCAGTTAAAAAAGTCGAATCCAAAATGAATCAGGATCCGACTTTTTCAACTACATAAGTATTCCTACAAAGCTAGCTACAGTTTTAGTAGAGTTTATGCTTATTAATAAACCCACTTTTTGTATACATTTTTGAATAGCACTTTTAGGATTAATGTTACATTGTTTCTATAATATTACAAAAGAAAAGATGGTACCAACTCTGATACTATCTCTTACATACGTATATTTGCGATTCATGTAAAAACAACCTTTAAAAACATGATGAGATTTTTAGTATAAGTAATATATTTACTAAACTGAAAACAGATTTGTTGGATGATTATAGTTAAGATACGATCCACAAGTTACTTGTATAATTCATATGACAAAGTCAATGCTTTGATCAGCGATATATTCAATCATTACTTTAATAAAAATCCATTCTTTAACGGATCATCTTCATCTACTAAGAATTGGTGTAGCCCTGTTACAAATGCAGATCCAGTTATTTGTATTGTAATTGCATCATTACCATCATAATTAGTAATAGAACTAATTTCTCCTACTAACTGACCACCTATTATACTTTCAAAAACAAGTTTGTCTTGATATTGAATATTGCCATAATGGTGCAATGCCGCCATTAAAGCGCTTGTACCGCTTACTGAAGGCGATCGATCAATATGCCCTGTACAGTTCATTACTAATAACTGTACTTTTGAATTATTTAACTGACTTTCGTCATATAATATCACTCCACTTATTTCTTTAACAGCTTCATCGCTATGGCTAGATAAAACCATTTCGATTTGTTTATTAATTTCTTTGACGATCTTGCGAATTGCTACTAAATTTGTAACATCAAGCTCTATTCCTATGTCACCAACCCTTACAATTGCATAGTATCCACCACCGTATGCAATTTCAACATTCAACACACGATGTGGAACATTTAATTGTATTTTCATCTTATCAAAATACGAAGGACTGTATTGAAGATATACTGATTCTACTGTTGTTCGATCAAATTGTGCGTGGGCTATGACCTTGCCAGCTACACTGTCGATAATTATATCTTTAGACATGCTATCAATGTCTATTAAACCTGTCTCTATAGCTACGGTTACAACTTCAATAATCCCTTGACCATATACAGAAGTATACCCTTCATTGTCGAAAAATATCATTCCAAAGTGAGCGTCTCCATGAACAGGTTCAGTAATCATACACCCCTTCATACCTGCATGCCCTCGTGGTTCTTTCATAAGAATATGACGTATAATTTCAAAGTGATTTGCCAAGTAATCTCTTTTTTCTTCCATCGTTTTCCCCCTTATTGGAGGAACTCCACCAGTGATGATTCTTAGCGGTTCACCTGCCGCGTGAACATCAACAGTTGTAATCAATTTGTTAAATTCCATTACTCCACCTCTTGTTGATCATATTAATGGGTTTTTCGCATTGATTGTTGCGTTTCGTTCTAACTTATAAGCTTGTTATATCTAGCGTTCATGGCATTTTTCTACTTTTAATTATTGGTGCTCTTATTAAGCCTCGTCTTACAGTCTATTATTATTAAAAATTGCAACAAATTTTGCTAAAGCCATTTTACCTAACAATCTTTTGTGATAATTACCTATATTACTCATGTCCCTCCATTGGTGGAATGAGTAAAAATCCGTCCTTAAGCTTATCTTTGGGATTGTAAAAGAAATTGTGCATCCCCATTACCCAAGCAGAGCCAGATATTTCGGTGATTACTGCTTCAACATTTGCTACTGAAGTCGTTTGTATTACTCTTCCTTTAAACGTCGTTCCAACGATACTCTCATGAATAAATAGCTCATTTAATGCTATCTCATGTTTTGCATACAATGTCGCAAGTTTTGCAGACGTTCCTGTACCACATGGAGAACGATCAATTCCACCAGGTGGGACGACTACCGTATTTTTCACGTGTGCATTTTGGTGACTCGGGTACGTAAAAAATTCCACATGAGTTAAGCCATTAATAAATGGATGTTCAGGATGAACAATTTCAGTACTTTCATTTATTTTATCTCGAAGTTTTACAGCTATTTCTACTATTTTTGATGCATTAGCAGGGTTGAGTTCTAGCCCCAATTTTCTAGCATCTGTAATTGCATAAAAATTCCCTCCGTATGCAATATCACAATGAATATCTCCATATCCATCGAGGTTAACGTTTATGCTTTTTAATAAGAAAGAAGGGATATTACAAAAGGCTACCTCAATTGCTTTACCATTTGAGATTGTTATATTGACCTTTACCAGCCCTGCAGGTGTATCTAATGTAAGACTTGTAATCGGCTCCAGAATATTAATCATTCCTGCTTCAACTAGTGCTGTGCAAACTCCAATTGTATCGTGACCACACATAGGTAAATAGCCGCCTGTCTCAATGTAAATCACGCCAATATCTGCTTCAGGGTGACAAGGCTCTGTGATTAAGGCACCTGACATCACATCATGTCCTCTCGGTTCGTACATTAAAAACTGCCGGATATAATCATAATTTTTTTTCATATATAGCATTTTGTCAGACATGGTTTTGCCCTTTAACTTTGGGAGACCATTAATTACAGTTCTTGTTGGATTCCCTCCTGTATGTGTATCAATTGTTGAAAACACCTGCCTTGCTTTCATTATTGTGTCACCCTCTCTTTAAAACGATCGTATCTAAGTGGTTTTAATGGAACTGCTGATTCTGGCTTTTCTTGTATAAGATCATCAATTAATTTTCCCGTGATTGCTGCCAAGCTGATCCCATCTCCTTCATGCCCAGCTGCTATAAAGAAATTTGGTATCTCTTCAACTTGTGAAATGATGGGTAAATGATCCTCAGTATACGGACGTAATCCTGCATATGTTCGAATGAGTGAGAAGTCAGCTAGCTTAGGGTAAAAACGAATCGCCCTCTTTGCCATACACTTTATCACTTCCATATCTACGGTCGTATTAAATCCGACGAACTGTCTGCTGCTCCCTATAAGAAAATTTTGACTGGCTGTTGGCTCAAAAACGAGGGCAACACCATACTTCTCTGTTGTCTCATCAACCATTCTTTTCCCACCGAATTTAGAAATTAAATAACCAAATTCCATTACTTTACGAAGACCAACTGGCTGTTGCCTTGCTGCAACGATGATATGTCCTTTTCTTGGTTTAATCGGAATAGTGATGCCCAACATTTCTCCTATTCTAGGTGCCCATACCCCTGCAGCGTTCACAACATATGTTGATGTAAAAGTTCCGTTAGATGTTTCTACTTTAAATTGATTATTCTTTGTTTTATTCACTTGTTTTACTTCAGTATGAGTAACAACTTGAGCTCCATACTTCCTCGCCCCTTCAAATAATGAAAATGTCATTAAATATGGGTTTACTGTTGAATCTGTTTGACATTCCACTCCTCCGAGTAGGTCATCAGCGAAATAAGGAGATTCTTGCTTTATATCAGATCGACCAAGCATACGAAACGGAAGTCCAGCTGCCTTCTGCCTTCTGACCCATTCTTCTGCTGCCACCATCTCCTGTTCATTTTCACAAACTAAAATACTTCCTGGTGCTCTATATTCAAAAGTGTGCTCTAATTCTTTACTTAATTGAGCAACGAGCCTCTGACTCTCAAGTGACATTTGACTATCAAATCCGGGGTCTTTATCAATTGCTAAGATGTTCCCATCACACCTTGATGAAGTTCCACTAGCTAGTTCCCCTTTTTCTAATACAGTTACATCATATCCTGATTTGGAAACGTAATATGCCACTGCGCTTCCTATTACACCTCCACCAATAACTAAGACTTCACAATGTTTTGTCGTACACATGATAGACTCCTTCCTAACTACAATTGCTTTAGTTACATAATGCAAGAAGTATACCAATGTAATAAAAATATAACATCATATATAAAATGAACACGCTAATAAAGATATCTAATTAAAATACCTATAATTTATAATTTAAATATTGTAAATGTTCTAACAATGAAATAAAATGAGTGTATAATATCTTTTAATGTGTAAAAAAAGACATACATAAAATAGGGGGGTACTAATGTCAATAACATGTACAAATGCCACTGATTTTATCGATACTGAGTTTTTATTATATTCAAAAGAAGAATTTAATGAACAGCATACATCTAACGAATTAACTAACATAGAAGATTCTCCAATGATCTTTGTCAAAGATCATGATAATTACTTTTTTGCACCTTTTGACAAATCCACAACACAGCTTGAAAAAGTCAGTTTAATTCCTGCAAATAGTTCTGTTGCTCATTTAATTAGTGAATTAACAAGCAGCAGTATCGTGCTTGTACAAAATACGAAAGAAGTCATTGGTTATGTTAGTATCAAGCGGTTTATAGATAAAATGTATTATTCCTACCAATCATTAAATGCCTACTTCGAAGCTGTTATCAATACAATCGATGCCTCAGTAACGGTTATCGATCATCAAGGCATCGTTCACGTTTGGACTGAAGGAGCTGAAAAAATTTTTTCTTTAAGTAAAGAGCAGATTTTAGGAAATCCGATCACCGATTTTTTTGACATAGACAAACTAGAAATCATGAAAACACTAAAGGAAGGCCGCTCTTTATATCGCCATCAACACAAACCTCGCTCAGACCTATTCGTCTTAATTAACTCAAATCCCATTCACCTAGAAAATGATATCGTTGGAGCAGTAGTAACCGAAATGGACATAACGAGTCAGGTTCGCCTAAATCAAGAATTATTTAATATGTCTACCAAAGTCCAACATCTTGAACAGGAAGTTGCAAAGTTAAATCGATTAAAAGATCCATTTGATACGATAAAAGGTAATAGCTCAGCGATAAAGAAAACCATTCAATTGTCAAAAAAAATATGCACAACAAATACAACTGTTTTAATTCTTGGTGAAAGTGGAGTCGGGAAAGAGTTATTCGCCAAAGCCATTCATGATACACGTGAACCTCATGATGCACCTTTTATTCCAATAAACTGTGGAGCCATTCCTTCATCATTGTTTGAAAGTGAATTATTTGGATATGCAAAAGGAGCATTTTCAGGTGCAGACCAAAAAGGTAAGAAAGGTAAAATTGAGCTTGCGATTGGTGGTACACTTTTTCTTGATGAAATCGGTGAAATGCCGCTAGACATGCAAGTTAAACTACTCAGAGTTCTACAAGAAAGAAAATTCTACCCAATTGGAGGAACAAGACAGATTAATGCTGATATAAACATTATCGCTGCAACGAATCGTGACCTAGACTCATTAGTAAAGCAAGGAGATTTTCGTCAAGATTTATTTTACAGACTAAATGTTGTCAGCATAAATGTTCCACCATTGCGAAAAAGACAAGAAGATATTGTAGAGCTTACGCATTACTTTTTATATGAATTTTCCATTAGATACAACCGTCCAATCCACGGTATATCTCAGACTGTGATGGAACAACTACTACAATATGATTGGCCTGGAAATATTCGAGAGCTACGCAATGTCGTGGAGAGATTAGTTGTTTTTAGCTCTGAAGGAAATATAAATCATGAAGATTTACCTTTTACAATTGATCCTATCAAAACAAGCGAATCGACATCATTTGCTCTTTCATCATCTGAAATCCTTTCACATGAGATCGGGACATTAAGTGACGAATTACATGCTCATGAGAAAAAGGTTATCTTACATGCTTTAAAATTGCATAACGGCAATAAGCTTGCATGTGCCAAGAGATTAGGAATTACACGAGCAACATTATACAATAGAATGAAAAAATTAAATATTCATTTATGAACCATCCTCCTGCTTCGGCATAAAACTTGCATTTGTTAGTAATAAGTTTATTCTAAACGTTTTTGAACATCAAAAAAGGAGTGACCTATTATGACCGAAGCACAAACGATCATATGTCGATGCGAAGAAGTAACCTACGAGGAAGTGTTCAATGCTATTCAACAATATAAGTGTTCCTCTCGAGAAATTAAACTAAGAACACGCGCTGGAATGGGCTGTTGTGGAGGTCGTACGTGTAGAATACTGCTTGAATCTCTCATTCAAGATTTTTCTCAATTTGAAACAGAGAAGCTACAGCCCTTAAAATATCAGCCACCTATTCGACCAATATCTTTTGGGCTGTTAGGTGAAAATAAATGACCGAAAAAAACCGTATCGTGAATCACCCAATCCTTGGCATATTAGAAGACAAAAAACGAATTACTTTTATGTTTGAAGGACAGGTTGTCAACGCTTATGAAGGAGATACGATTGCTGCTGCGTTATTAGCAAATAATATACGTACGCTACGGTATCATGAAGAGACTGCTACACCGAGAGGAATATATTGTAACATAGGACATTGTTTCGAATGCCGCTTGTCGGTCAATGGCAGGAATGGAGTTAGATCTTGCATAACCGTCGTTGAAGAAGGAATGAAAGTAGAAGCAAGTAAAACTCTACCGAGTCCGTTAAAGGGGGTGGAGCCAAAATGATTGATGTCGTTATTATTGGAGCAGGCCCAGCCGGATTAAAGGCAGCCATAACATGTGCTACATTTGGCTTACATGTAAAGATAATAGATGAGTTTGTGAAACCAGGTGGACGACTTCTCGGTCAACTTCATGAAGAACCGAATGGGACTTGGTGGAATGGTATAGAACAAGTGAACAATTTATTGGAGCAAGCCACAGCTAACGGCGTTACAATCGAATGTGGAGTATCTGTCCACCACCTTGAAAAAACTACAGATGGCTGGGTTATTCATACAAATAAAGAACAAATTATGACACCGACCGTCTTATTAGCAACAGGTGCCGCTGAATATGCAACACCAATTAAGGGGTGGACACTTCCTGGAGTCATGTCAATTGGTGCTGCACAGGTGATGACAAATGTTCATAGGGTGAAAGTTGGCCAAAGAGGAATTGTCATTGGATTAAATATTTTATCATTTGCAATAGCTCGTGAATTACAACTTGCAGGAATTGAATTGGCTAGTATTGTTCCTCCAAAGCTCAGTCAAATCACGAAAGAAACTGGGCATCCACATAAAATCATGGAGGCGTTACTTCGATATTCTCACCTTGCCCCATCAGTATTTCTTAGATTTGGGAGTAAATTAATAAAAAATCAAACTTTGCAAAGAATAGCAGTTGACTTTTACCCTAAAAGTGGCATATCAGTTTGGGGCATACCTCTACATCTACGTACTGCCGCTGTAGAAATATTTGGAGATACTAAAGTTGAAGGTGTTAAGCTTGTTAATATTACTTCAAGTGGTGAACCCATAAAGGGGACAGAAAGGGAATTACTTGTCGACTTTGTTTGTATTTCTGGCGGGCTATACCCATTAGCAGAATTAGCAGCTGTTGCGGGCTGTCCCTTCTACTATATTCCCGAATTGGGTGGCCATATTCCTTTACACAACGAAAGAATGAAAACACCATTGGATGGACTCTACGTAGCAGGGAACATTACAGGTATAGAAAGTTCTAAAGTTGCAATAGCTCAAGGAGATACCGCTGGATTATCAATTGTATCAGACTTAATGAAAAATAATGAGGCAATCGAAGAAAAGGTCAATGCATCAATTGTAAACATAGAACACGTTAGGCATAACTCAATCATCCAATTTCACCCTGGTATAAAGGAAGGTAGAAAAAAGTTAAATAAATTATGGACTGAACTACAAATGTCAATACCTTCAATATTATAAATAAATATACTAGTGATCATCGAACTTGAACATCAGTGAAAACTTATGGAGGCTCTCCCTAATAAAGAATCCCACCTTTAGCAGTGGGATTCTTATTTTCTCTCTTCTTATAGAACTGTGTTTATATTGATTGTGTTTTTCATGTTAAAAAATAAACACGTAATAAACAAGCGTTCGTAGCTTTTTTTCTTCTATACAACGATGAACATATAAAAAGACATTTTATGGTACTATTTTTTTTACAATAAAAAAGAACCTTTCCATCCACCCTATTGTATCAATCAAAATTCACAATAGGAATTCCACTTAAGTGATGACCACATTACCCTTCTTATGTCCTTTATCAACATATTCATGAGCTTCAGTAATTTGTTCCAATGGATAGCATCTATCAATAACCGATACTAGCTTTTCCTCCTCGATAAGCTTTTTAAGGAAGACTAAATCTTCAGTATTGCCTGGAGCTATCCCGCTTACAACTTTTTTGTCACCTACTATTGAGGTGCGCATCATTTGAAAAACTTGTGGATAATGAATAACTGCTAATACATAAAATCCGTTTTGTTTTAAAGACCTTTTACATTGTGAAAACTTGGTTTTGCCCACAGTGTCAAATATAATGTCATACGTATCAATATTTTGTGTGAAATCCTCAGTAGTGTAATCAATGACTTTATCCGCTCCTAAAGATCTCACCATTTCTACATTGCCTGTACTGCAAACTCCTGTTACTTCTGCCCCGAAGACTTTGCCAAGCTGTATTGCAAATGTACCAACACTCCCTGAAGCTCCATAAATAAGGATTTTTTGTCCACTCTTTATATTGCCTTTACGTAAGAAATACAATGCAGATACTGCTCCAAAGGGAACTGCTGCGGCTTCTTCGTAGTTCATATTACTTGGCTTAATTCCAATAGCTCCGTCTTCAGCTATGCTTATATACTCAACATAAGTGCCTTTCCCACTAAATCCATACACTTGGTCACCTATATTAAACCGTGTTACTTTACTACCTATTGAGACAACTTCCCCAGCAAGATCCATACCTAGTATATTTTTTTTTGGCTTTGTAAAACCTATCGCTAATTTAGAAATTGGCCACATTGGTAATGACTTTCTACTTCCTTGTCGCATCCTTGCATCTCCTGATGAAACAGTTCTTGCATGAACTTTGATCAACACTTCATTATCCTCGATAGTAGGCTTATCAAGTTCTTCTAGTCGAAGAACATCCGGTGGCCCGTACCTTTTATATATCATTGCTTTCATAAATCTCCTCCTTAATCAATAGTGGCAGTTAACCTCTAATTGAAGCTAATATATTATCTATATTACTAAAATATTCATAGTTCGGTAATATCTAAAACTGCTTGCGTGTTCATAAAATGAAATAAAGGATCGATTATTGACATATCTTCATAGTGCCGCTACAAATAAAAAAAGGCAGAGATACAATACCCTGCCCTTGTTATTTTCCTTTGCCATAGCACATAAATTAAGTAACTTTATTTAAGACTGAACCTTTCAAAGGTGTAAAGGAACTGTAAACTCTTCAACAAAGTTTAAAAAGAGTATTTAATTGCACAAGTTTTAATTGATGTATAGAAATCTAATGCAGCCTGCCCTTGTTCACGTGAATGAGAGCTTGATTGTTTCATACCACCAAATGGCGCTTGATATTCAACACCAGCTGTTTCTTGATTAACTCGAACCATACCCGCATCACTTTCATCAAGAAAACGATGTGCTTTCGATAGATTATCCGTAAATACTGAAGCACTTAACCCGTATACTGTCTCATTACATAAATGCATTGCATCTTCAAAGTCTTGTGCTTTTAACACAACCGCAAGCGGACCAAAGACCTCTTCTTGAACAAGTGTATGTTTAGGGTCAACTCCTGTCGCTAGCATAGGGCTAATATAGAACCCTTCTGATTCAATTGAACTCATACCCTCTCCAATAATCTCTGCCTCGGTGCGGGCTTGATTAATATATGCTGAAACGCTATCAAACTGTTCTTTTGATGCTACTGGTCCTAAGTATGAACTTGCATTTAAGGCATTTCCAGTAACAAGTTCAGAAACAGCTCGTTTCATTTGCGCAACAAACTTTTCGTAAACACTACTTTCTACAATTATTCTACTCGTAGCAGTACACTTTTGCCCAGCAGAACGAAAAGCACCACTTAGTATGATAGGGACTGTTTTTTCTATATTGGCATCATTTAGAACAATTGCTGCATTCTTCCCACCCATTTCAGTTTGATATTTAATATTTCGCTTTGCACATATACTAGCAACTTGTGTCCCTGTATTCGATGATCCTGTGAAACTAACTGCCTCTATGTCTACTTGTTCAAGTAGTGTCTTCCCAACAATACTTCCCTTACCGATTACTAAGTTTAATACTCCTTCAGGTAATTGGACTGTACTAAAAATCTCCATCATTTTTGTTGCTGTTAATGAAGCTATTTCTGCAGGTTTCCAAATTACTGTATTTCCACAGATGAGTGCAGGAGCTATTTTCCAAATAGGAATAGCTACAGGGAAATTCCATGGTGTAATTATTCCAACTACTCCTAAAGGAACACGCTTCGTATATTGAAGTACATCACTATCGGACGCAGGTATAACATTACCGTTTGAACGGACTCCTTCAGCTGCATAGTATTTTAATAGATTTACTGCACGTAATACTTCACCCTTCATCTCAGCAATTGGCTTTCCCATCTCTCGACTCGATAAAGTTGCAAGCTCTTCAATGTTTTTTTGCAAAGCATCTGCCATCTTGGATAAATACGAACCTCGAACAGCACTAGGTAGAGATGACCAAACCTTGAAGCCTTGCTTTGCCGCTGACTCTGCTTGTAACACATGACTTTCATTAGAGCAATGCACAACTCCAACTTCTTCGGTTAAATTAGATGGGTTATACACAACTTTTCTATCATCTACTACCGTAACGACTTCCCCACCTATCCAGTTTTTTGTTTCCAAACCTATCCCTCCTACTAATTCCAGTTTGTTTTTTTAATTAAGCCTGTTTTCGTATTAAGAATTAAACATCTACGCAACTAGAGTTCATGGCATCTTATTCTTCTGTACAACGATGACTAACAATTTATAACCATTTTTTATAGTACTAATTTGATTACAATAGCCACTCGGGCCTTTATGATAAAGTCGTTATTTAATAATTAACTTGGTACACCATTTAATAGCTAAAGGATTTTTGCATTTCATTTTAACAATTATTCGTGACATCTCTTCTTTGCTAAAAACTATAAAAAACCTACACGTCAGTTACTCAAATGTAGTAATAAATGTTTACAAAAAGAGCTTATAATCGTTATTGCTTTACAGTAGAAGCTGCTCGTTGAAAAGCTCTTTTAACATCTTCATATTCTTCGGTACTTAAAGGTAAGCGTGGAGGTCTTGTTGTACCCACTGGCTGTCCAGCTAATTCCATCATATATTTTATATATTGAACGAGCTGAGGGCTCGCATCATAATGAAATAAAGGGAGTAAATTTCTATATAACTCTATTGCCTCAGTCGCCCGACCTTCTCTACCTAGGCGAAACAACTCTACACTTTGTTTAGGTAAAGCATTTGGAACCCCAGCAATCCAACCAGTTGCGCCAGCTAAAGGACCTTCCAACGCTAAGTCGTCTACCCCAATTAATACTTCCAAGTCTGTTTTATCCAAAATGTCATGTACTCTTCGAATATCGCCACTAAACTCTTTTACAGCTTTAACGTTTTTCAACTTTGAAAGAGTTATTAATAATTCAGGAGTTAAATCAGTAGGATAGTCATGAGGATTATTGTATGCAATAATCGGAATACCTACTTCATTTAACGCTTCATAATGAGCAATGACTTCGTTTTGTAGAGGTTTATAATTTATAGGTGGTAAAGCCATAATGCCTGCTCCACCTTTGTCTTTTGCGAACTGTGCCCACTTTACTGCTTGCTCTGTAGAAGGTGCTCCAGTACCAACTACTACAGGAACACGAAAATTAGCAGCAGCAATGACCGTTTCAATTACTTTTGCACGTTCTTCAACTGTTAACGTAGCATATTCTCCTAATGAACCAGAAGGAACTAAACCGTCTACCCCTTGAGAAATTAACCAATTACATAACTCATATAAGCGCTTATAATCAACTTCATAAGTTTCAGTAAATGGAGTAACAACTGCAACGTACACACCTTCAAAATTTGCCATATAACATTCCCCTTTCTAAGAAAACATAGCGGTATTTTTATAAATTATACTCAAAGAAAGTTCTGCAAATTTCATGCCAATAATTAAACATTTGTATCATGTATTTTTATTTACATCGGATATATTCAGGGTGTATAAAAAAGCATACACCGTTAATTTTTTTATACACTTCCACTGCATAAAAGTTAACACTCTAACTATAAGCCACTTTGTTATGCCATTATTACCATATAAAAACGATTAGACGACCTTTTTACTTTGACCTCATTGTTTAGTAGCAAAATGTATATGAATTAGTTGATTTCTTATTGTAAAACTAGCAAAAATCAAAGACTCTATGAGTAAACTTATTAATATTTAACAATCAGAACACCTATCCACTCATTCTCCTAGGCTAATTAAAAAATTTGCATATTATCAACTAAACTAACATTCACGCACCACTAAAATAAATGTCAAATTCACCATAGCAAAACTTAACTAGTTAATATCACCCAAATATACTGGCGCATTTTCTTTTCGAATATATTTAACAATATATTTAGACAACTCTTTCGGATATATCCTGTATTGTTTTAAATCTTTTATATCCACCCATTCTAGCCCTACTTGGTAACTATCAGGATTTGTAGGAATTTTATTTGAACTCATTTTATTTACTAGACTACAAATAAAATAATATTCGATTTGATGAACTTTAAGATCATAAGCAGCATACTCATGGTTTTTGCCAATATATTCTCGAATATGAAGTAGTTCTCCAATTTGTACTTCTTGACCCACTTCTTCAATGCATTCTCTAATTAAAGCATTGCTAATCGTTTCACCATGCTCTTGACCACCACCAGGAAATAGATAATATAACCCATCATTACCTTCATTTTTTGTTAATAAAATTTTCTCCCCGTTAAAAATAATTGCTTTTGCAGAATTTCTAATATTCATTCTAGAACAACCCCTCCATCAAATATTGTTGAATTCATGTGCATAAAAAAACCATAGAGATTCGCTCTACGGCAAAGAATGTATATGTAGTTTTTTACAACTTATTCTCCATTAAAGATTTGCTACTATTTGTTACGAAATTAATAGCTGTTTAAATTATGTTTATCTTGATAATAATATAATTATTTCATTTCTATGTAAATACCATTTTTGGAATTATAATCATAAAAATGTAAAAGAGACCACAACCGTGGTCTTTGTTGATAAGCTAAATATTTTTTCAATAGAGTCAGCCATTATCCTTCATATAATCCATTATTTTTTGAGGCATTCTCTCGTTTCGTTTTTTCTTTTTGTGCACGATTTGCATTAGCACTTCCAAATTCATGGCTAAATTCAGTATCAATCGTACTACTGTCAAATCCTTGTTTATTTTTTTGTTCTGCATCATTTTTGTTCGTTCTTTTTGCCACTCCTAATTCCTCCTTAATAATAGTTGATTTACGCATCTATTATTATCAAGTCATGGTATAGTTATTCGTTTAGGAATGAAATTATTTATACAGCTAAATTGTAGGCTTACGAAAAAAATATACAGTAAATTATGAAGCTTTAATATAACTTATACAATGCTTGTGTTCCACTTTCCCCTTCACCTTTTTTTGCTAATTCGTCATACATTGATTTAGCTAGGCTTAACCCTGGTGTTTGCATTCCCATTGCTTCCGCCTCATTTAGCGCAATTCCCATATCTTTAATAAAATGTTTCACATAAAACCCTGGCTCAAAATTATCATCAATGATTCTCGGTGCTAAATTACTTAATGACCAGCTCCCCGCAGCTCCAAACGATATACTCTCTAACACTTTTGAAGGATTTAAGCCAGCTTTTTCTGCGTAAGCAACAGCTTCACAAACACCAATCATATTTGTAGCAATCGCAATTTGGTTACACATCTTAGTATGTTGTCCTGCCCCTGCTTCCCCTTGTAAAATAATGTTCTTGCCCATTATTTCTAAAATAGGTTTACAAGTTGTAAACACTTGCTCATCTCCACCTACCATAATCGTTAGCTGTGCCTTTTGTGCCCCAATATCACCACCAGACACCGGTGCATCTAAAGAGAATATATTTTTTTTCTTCGCTTCTTCATAAATTTTTTTAGCAAGAGTAGGAGTCGATGTCGTCATATCAATGACATATGTACCTGGTTTTACATGACTTAATATACCGTTATCTCCAAGATAAACCTCTTCTACATCATGTGGATATCCTACCATTGTAAAGATCACATTTGCTTCTTGTGCAAGCTCTTCAACGCTATTTCTCCACATAGCCCCTTTTTCCAATAGGTCTTGCGCTTTTGCCTTCGTACGCGTATATAGAGCAACTTTGTAACCCGCATCAACTAAATGACTTGCCATACTGTTACCCATTACACCCGTTCCGATAAAACCAATCTCTGTTTTTTCTTTTCTTAACATGTATAACATCCCCTTCACTATTTGCTCATATTATAATGTTTATGTTCATTATTTTATCATTTAATGCAATCAGTTGACTGTCACTAAGTTAAAATCATAACGATCTTTTTATACTTTGTTGCCATTGTTACCAAATTTGAACTGCAACATGTCGTTTACATGTTGGTCATCGTTTTACAAAAGAGAAGATGTCACAAACTCTAGTTGTGTATAGTTTTAAATCTTAGTACGAACAACAACAATTAATGCGAATACAGCCAATCATAAATAGAAATTACTTATAGTTAATTTTTGAAAACGCATATATCTTCAGAATGGAGACACTCCCACCTGATAAGAAAAAGTCTGTAGAGGTGAAGGGTTAAGCTCTTAAATCAAAGTAATATCTAAACTCCCCTCTTGAACAAGTCCTCGTTTTAAAAAAACCCCACACTTTGTAAAATGTACCCTATAGAGTAGACACTTAAAAAAAGTCTCCCTATAGGGTACATTTTTGTATAATGGAGAAACACAACTAGAGAAATACTTCGGATTGGAGAAAACTATGAGTAAAAAG
>NZ_JBPXRQ010000065.1:0-16939 GCF_051842895.1 Cytobacillus sp. Hm23 | reverse complement strand
TACCATTGACATAATAAAAAAATACATTGAAGAACAAGGTGAATGAAGACCTTAGCGACTAACCCCCACTAAATCAAATAGATTTTGAAGGGGAATGCGTCGCTATTTTTTTGTTCAAAATTCCCTTTATATCAAAAGTTGTTATAAAGAAGTCTGCTTATCTATTTATTTTTTCTAAAAGTTCATATTAATTCTGTTGCTTTAGAGTGAGAACAACTAGTTAAGTTTCTGTATATATGTAACAAACGATTCATGATGTACTCATTCATAAAGACATATACGACAAAAAAGAAATTGACATACCGTTGATAATATGTCAATTCCCTTTTTTTATAGTTATTTATTTGTCTTGCAAATCAATATTATTGATGTTCACTTGTCACTAGATCTTTCGACTTTCCTTCAACCAAAATAGGCTCTTTTACAAATTCTTCTTTTAATTCGTCTAAACTATTTTTTATATTTCCTTTTCCTGAGAAATTCTCAATTAAGTCTTTGACATCGATGCCAGAAGAAGCCTTTAGGGATTCCTGTAGTGTTGACATCAAATCTGTAGCATAACCTGTAACTTTGTTGGCACCACCATTTTCTCCACTACCTGTGTCAACGACAGTGATTTTATCAATATTTGATAATGGACTTGCAACTTCCTTCGCATATTGTGGAAGCATGCTAATAATCATATCAAGTGTTGCTGCTTGACCGTACATCTCAAATGCTTCAGCAATTTTTTGTTTCGCTTCTGCTTCTGCAAGACCTTTAAGACGTGTAACTTCCGCTTCTGCTTCCCCTTGTGCACGTTCTGCATCTGCTTTTGCAACACCGTCAATTCGTACTTTTTCCGCTTCCGCTCTTGCCATCGCTTCAACACGGTACTTTTGTGCATCTGCCTGTGCAATTTGTTGAGCTTTTTCCGCTTCTGCTGACTGCTCAACAGCATAGCGATCAGCATCTGCTTTCTTTTTCACCTCAGAATCATATTGCTTTTCTCGACGTGTAATTTCTTTTTCTTCAAGCTCAATTTGCTTTTGGCGCTCTATAATTCTAATTTGCATTTGTTGTTCTGTAACTTCCTGCCTAGCACGTGCTTCCTCTAAATGATACGCTTGGTCAGCTCGTGCTTTCGCAATATCCTGCTCTCTACGGTAATCAGCAATATTCATTTGATTTTCTTTTTCTGCTTCAGCAATTTCTGTTGCACGTTCTAATTCAGCTTTCTGAGCATCTTTATCCGCTTCAGCACGCTTAATGCGTGTTTCTTTGTCTGCTTCTGCCGTCGCGATGTCAGCATCACGTTTTACTTGGGCAATACGAGGTTTACCTAATGATTCTAAGTAGCCATTTTTATCGCGTACATCTTTAATCGTAAATGATACGATAACTAAACCCATTTTTGCTAAGTCTTGAGATGCTACCCGTTGAACCTCTTGAGAGAATTTTTCCCGATTTTTATAAATTTCTTCTACAGTCATTGATCCTAGTATAGAACGAAGATGTCCTTCCAATACTTCTCGCGCTTCATTTTGCAGTGCATCCTTTGTTTTCCCAAGAAACTGCTCTGCTGCTGTTGCAATTTCACCAATTGTGCTTCCAATCTTAATAATCGCTGTACCATCTGCCATAACAGGAACACCTTGTTCCGTATATACTTCAGGTGTTTGCACATCTAGTTTACTAGATAATAAGCTTAGCGGTTCGGATTGTTGGAATACTGGTAATACAAATGTACCTCCACCACGGACTATTTTTATTTTATTACCACCTTCATCGACATTAACATTTTTGCTCCCTAAGTAGCTTCCAGTAACGATAAGTGCTTCATCTGGGCCAACTGTTCTATATCTGCTAACAAATACAGCAATTAAAGCAAGAATTAATAAAACTACAACTCCTATTACGATAAATATTGTGCTAAGACCACTCATTTTATCTCCTCCTCTATTATTCTCTATCTTACAATAAATTTATTTTTAAAACTCATAATTTTCCTCATAAGGTGCTACTTGTAATACACCGGATTTGACATCAATGATAATGACTTGTTGTTCAGAAGCAATCGGCTGTTCATCAAAGCTCTGTGCAGATTTTGCGATATTGCCACTCTTACCTTCTAATATTACCTCTCCATAGCCACCTTTTGGAATTGAAATAATAACTTTACCAATTCTCCCCTTTAAATCGTCTTCAGATATAGTAATTGAGCTTTCAGCTGACTTTAATGGTACAAAAACAAATAAATGCAAAATAATTGAACAAACAAGAGCCGTAACAAAAGATATAATTGCTGAAACAATACTTGTAAGGGAAGTTAACCTTTCTAATAAGTATCCTGCTGCACTAAAAATAGTGAAAAATGATAACAACAAAGATGGATTTAAATATCCTCCGGGATCAACATCCAATATTCCATCAAGAATATCACCAAATAAAATATAAATAACCGTTAATATGCCTCCACCTATTAAACAATACAAATAAATAGTTTGTAAGGGATATCCCATAACCTCCATCATTTTTTCCTCCTTTCTTTAGGCTGCCTAATTAATAATACGATCTTATGCAAGAATAGTTTCAAAATTCTTTAATATTTTGTTTAGAAGCTACTAAAGTGAATAATCCCGGAATCCTATTTTCAATTCCATCATCTGAATCATATTTCATCGCCCATTTGATTCCCTTTTCTTCTTCTAAACAGTTTATTATGAAGCCAGCTTGTGAAACAGCTGTCACGACTTCTCCTATATTCCACCTGCGAATTTTCACTTTATTTAACGTATTACGATGATCTTCAGGTAATAAGATACGATATGCAACATCTTCGTCTATTACTTCTTCTTGAAAATAATCTCCCGCAGCTTTCAGTTTATTTTCTCCTTGAAGCAACTTGGATACGACTGGGTGATAGTCTCTAAGTATCAACTTCCCCCCATATTTGAGTGATTGGAAGACAAGCTTAAATAAAGGTTCTAAATCAATGAAATAGTGCAGCACTCCTAATTCTAGCAAAATGAAATCGTACTCTGCTAGCTTTTTTTCATCTGGAATTGCTAATACATCTGAAACGATGTACTCGATATTCACATTAGCTTCGTGTGCCAACTCTACTGCATATTTTTTATTTTCTTCTGAAATATCAACAACGGTTACTTCAGCTCCTAATAATGCAAAACACACAGCTTTATTACCTTTAGATCCTAACAAATTTGCTAGCTTTTTACCTTTTACGTCACCCATAAACCTTAAGTAGTGAGATACTTTATTTTCTGGATTTTTCTTTAACTGTAAAGCGTACTCTTTCGGTGTGCCATATCTTGCAGACCAAGCTTCGTAAGCTTTCTCATTCCATGCCATTTGATTATAGAAACTAATTACATCCTGTTTTATTTCGTATCCCCCCATTCTACTAAGTTTAATAATATTCGTCATGTTGCTGTTTTAATCCTTTATCTTTTTTCAAGTCTAATACATTAGTTCTGTTTATTAACTTTTTTGCTAATTTTTAGGGCAGAAATAATATTACGAATGCTTGATGTAATCGTGTTTATACTTTAGTAAAAAGTTACAATTTATGCAAAAACAACTTTGTACAATGTAGTTTTGCAGATAAATGGACTATTGCGATAAAACAGTCTAATATAGAAGTACATAAAATAATTGTAAGGAGATTTGTGCATTGAAGGATCGTAAGTGGTATCAATATTTGCTGTTTTTATTCGCAGCATTAGTATTATGGAAATTTGTAGATAATTATGAATTGGTAAAGCTGACGGTCTCTTCATTTTTATCATTACTATCTCCATTTTTTATCGCCTTTGGAATTGCATATTTATTAAAAGCGTTAGTTGATTATTTTGAAGGCCAATTCAGAATGAACCGGATTATAAGTATAACTGCTGTTTATTTATTATTCTTTTCATTTATAGGTTTAATCTTCACTTTTATAACCCCTATTATTATTGATAATATCGGTAACCTTATTAGCAACTTCCCTAAGTACATATCAGATACGAATGATTGGATTACAAAGTATATCGTTAATAATGAACTTTTTGAAAAGTACGGGGTAACATCTTATGTAAATACATACGCCAATGATTTATTTATGAAAATTGGGGAATTTACTAATTTGTTTTTAAATAAGCTTGCAGACTGGCTTATTTCGCTAACCTCGACTGCCTTTAATATACTAATAGGGATTATTATTTCGATCTATATGTTAAAAGATAAAGAGGCTTTTGGCATCGGAGCAAAAAAAATGGTCAAAGCATTACTCACTGAACGTTATGCTAAATCTATACTCCAATTTTTTAGTAATTTAGATGAAGTTTTCTCGAAATTTTTAGTTGGAAAATTATTAGATTCTCTTATTATAGGAATATTGTGTTTTATAGGGTTGTTATTATTGAATGTCCCTTATGCATTATTAATCAGCTTAATAGTGGGCATTACAAATATGATTCCATACTTCGGACCATTTATCGGCATGGTACCTGCTGTTATCATTACATTATTTAACGATCCAATCCAAGCATTATGGGTTGCCATTTTCATCTTTGGACTACAACAATTTGATGGTTATTATTTAGGACCGAAAATATTGGGTGATAAAGTTGGTTTAAGCCCTGTATGGATTATTTTAGCTATTATCATTGGTGGTGGTACAATGGGTGTCATAGGAATGTTTATTGCTGTCCCAATAGTTGCTGTCATAAAAACAACGGTTGAAGATTTAGTAGAAGCTAGATTATCTAAATAAGAACAAATACCTTAACATTAAGTAGTTCAGTTGGATTATTATCAATAATTTCCAATATGAACTACTTTATTTATGTTAACGATTATTGATTTTATCATCTTTGCATCCTCAAAAAAGCACCTCACTGACCTAGTTTAGTACAATTAGCTGTATATTATGCTTTAAGAGTATAAAACTAACAAACCAATTAAATGAAAATTATCTATTTTATGGTATTATGTATTCCAATACACTATATAACTGCTGTAAACTTTATTGAATTCAAACGGAGGAAAGATTATGAAGAAAAAACTAACTGGCAAAGTAATTGGATTTGAGTTAAATAGCCAAGATCCTGAAAAAGCTACAGCATTTTATGCAAATGTATTCGGTTGGGAAATTGCTGCACCACAATGGGGGTATCACCCTGTTTCGACTGGTGAAGGAGCAAATGAAGGAATAAGTGGGGGAATTGCAAAAGGTGCAAAAGATTATCCTCACGGAACACGTTTACAAATTGAAGTTGAAGCGATTGACGATGCCATTTCCAAAGCAAAAGAAAACGGTGCAATGGTCGTAAGAGATAAAATGGAATTTGATGAGTATTACCTCGCTTATTTAGTAGACCCTACAGGAATTGGTCTAGGTCTTATTCAAAAGAAATAATATTGAAATACATATTAGCATTCATAATGTAAGGTCATTTTGCGTCATCAACTCAGCTTCTTAACCAAAAGCTGAACATAAAAAGTCAGGTGGAGACTAATCCACCTAATTGAAAAACGTATAGAGCAAATAGCTAACATTAAAACAAAACTTGCTATATTCACCTTTACTTTTGCTAAAGGTGTATTCTTCAATGGTGTTTTTTCATACTAAGGATTAAAAAAACGTTTATAACCATTGTTCGTGACACATTTTCTGCAAATAAAGAAGCTTGCTATGCTTCTTTATTTGCACTAGGCATTTAGATACTAGTTAAAACTTAATTCAAGTATGCTTTTTAAGCCATGTAATAATATCTTCATACACCTCATCCCTGTTTGTTTCATTCAACATTTCATGCCGCCCACCTTTATATAATTTACAAGTAACGTCTTCAATACCTGCCGCCTTATACGCTTCATATACTTTCGATACACCTTTCGAAAAATTACCCACGGGATCTTTTGTGCCCGAAAATAAGTATATCGGTAAATCTTTTCGTATTTTTAAAATATTTTCCCTTCTATGAATGACCTCTAGGCCTGTAAATAAATCATAAAAGAAACTAGAAGTAAATACTTCACCACATAAAGCGTCGTCGACATATTTATCTACTTCTTGTTGATCCCGTGATAGCCAATCAAAATCAGTTCGTGTCGGTTTAAATGATTTATTATAGCTACCAAAAGACAGTTTATCTAACCGTTTGCTACGGTGACGCCGTCCTTTCCTAGTCATTTCGTTTTTTGCTAATCTTGCCCCAATTTTCCCCAAGATTCCAGGGTCGCCGCCAGTCCCAGAAAGTATTACACCAGTAATCTCCTCACCATGTAATTGAATAAATCTTCTAGACAAAAACGATCCCATGCTGTGACCAAATAAAAATATTGGAAGTTGTTCATGCTGTTCCTTGATCAGGTTAGTGAGTCGAAACATATCGGCTACAACTAAATCAAAGCCGTTTGTATCTGCAAAATATCCAATGTCTTCTTCATTATTTGCAGTGTGTCCATGACCTCGATGATCATTACCATAAACAATATATCCCTCATTGACGAGCACTTGAGCAAATGTATCATACCTCCCAATATGTTCTGCCATACCATGTGCAATTTGGACAATTCCTTTTGGGTGCTCGGATAATTCAGGAATCCATTTTTTAGCATAAACCTGCTCACTATCAGTTGCTGAATAAGTAAAGGTTGCAACTTGCATCATAACATCCCCTTGGCAGTAATTTTCACTTTGTTATATTTTATTTTGACTACACATAGAATTAATCCTTCTAATCAATTAAAATATATGCAAATAACATAATATTTCATTAGCTTTAGTAATTTTTAAGGCATATTGCCTTTCCTTATGAAATCATATGAGAAATATTATGGATAGGAGCGATTGTATGACAGGTTATTCTTCTAAAAACCATTCATATAAAGGTGTATTAGGTGATATGGAATCGTTCGTTGATCATATTAGTGACGTACTTCAATGCCCTATAACCATTGAGGATGCTAACCACCGATTAATAGCTTATAGTACACATGATGAACGAACAGACCCAGCAAGAATTAAGACAATCATTGGAAGAAGAGTTCCTGAAAAAATTATTAACAGTCTATGGAAAAACGGTGTAATTCCTGCTTTATTAGCAGGGGACGAACCGTTGCGTGTTAAAAGCATCAGTGAAGTCGGTTTAGGATCGCGTGTCGCAATTTCGATTCGCAAAAACAAAGAAGTATTAGGCTTTATTTGGGCATTAGAAGTAGAGAATCCTCTAGCTGAAGACGACCTGGTTTATTTACAACAAATGGCACAATTAGCAAAGAATCATCTGTTACAGCTCCAAATTCGTAAGCAACAAAACAAAGAGGGCTATCAAGAATTTTATTGGAAATTATTAACTGGTCATATGTTATCAAAGGATGAAATCGATCAAGAGTTCTTTCAATTACAACTAAATCCTCCTAAATTATTTTCAATCATCGTCTTTCAATTTGAAAGTAGTATTGATCATAATATAGAAAAAAACATTACATATATTTTAACTACGTCACAACGGGTAAAAATTATTTTTTACACTATTGATTATAATAAATTAATATTATTCACATCACCTAAAGAAGAGAACAACGAGCAAAAACATGAACTTACTAACTTTATCGAACTTTTTATAAAACGAATGAAAGAACGCTTCAACGTCACAAATATTATTGGAAGCGCAGGACAAGTTTATGATAAGTATCAAAAAGTTGAAACTAGCTATAAAGAAGCGTTAAATGTACTGGATCTAAAGGAACGTTATCCTAATGAAATGACTAATATTTTAAGTTACCAGGATATTGGCATCTATCAATACTTCGATATTTTATTGGAAAAGAAACGTAAGGATGGTATTGAGAATCATTCAATAAACAAGCTTGTAGAATATGATCGCCAACAAAATAACCATTTACTTCAGACATTAGAAGCTTATTTAGATTTTGACGGGAATATTAATGAAACAGCAAAACATCTCCATATTCACGTCAACACATTATCTTACCGATTAAAACGTATTTCAGCGGTTGGTGATATAAATCTAAAGGACCCCAACCAAAAACTTACCCTCTATATCGAAATGAAATTAAGCCGCTTAATGTAAGGGTCTGCCCCTCACTACTCGAACGTTTTAAAAGTAGTGAGGGGCAGACCTAAATCATTTGTGGAAATCCACAAATGGTCATTTTTACATTTTTGTTTTTACACAAAGAAAAAATATTTTTTTACATTTATACTAACCTTAAATATATGATCATGTTATTTAGTGACATTTATCAAGGGGGATAAAAGGATGATTATAGGGGTACCTAAGGAGATTAAAAACAATGAGAACCGTGTTGCCATCACTCCAGCTGGAGTTGTAGCATTAACGAATGCTGGGCATAGTGTATTAGTTGAAATGAATGCAGGCGTTGGAAGCGGATTCACAAATGAAGATTACAAAGCATCTGGTGCACAAATAATTGATTCTGCTCTTAAGGTATGGGACAGTGCAGATATGATTATGAAAGTCAAAGAACCACTTCCTTCTGAATACAATTACTTTCGCGAAGGTTTAATCTTATTCACATACCTTCACCTTGCAGCTGAACCAGAACTCGCACGAGCTCTTGTTGATAAAAAAGTAACAGCGATTGCTTATGAAACAGTTGAAGTAAATCGTACATTACCGTTATTAACACCAATGAGTGAGGTTGCTGGGCGCATGAGCTCACAAATAGGTGCGCAATTCTTAGAAAAACCCAAAGGTGGAAAAGGTATTCTCCTCGGTGGAGTTCCAGGTGTTTCACGAGGAAAAGTTACTGTCATAGGTGGTGGCGTAGTTGGTACAAATGCGGCAAAAATTGCTGCTGGACTTGGTGCAGATGTAACGATAATTGATTTAAGTCCAGAACGTCTTCGTCAATTGGATGACCTGTTCGGAAATAGCATACAAACTTTAATGTCAAATCCGTTAAATATCGCGGAAGCAGTAAGGGAATCCGATCTAGTTATCGGGGCTGTTTTGATCCCTGGTGCGAAAGCTCCCAAACTTGTTACTGAAGACATGGTTGCTACGATGAAACCTGGTTCTGTTATTGTTGATGTTGCGATTGATCAAGGTGGAATTGTTGAAACAGTTGACCATATTACAACACATGATAATCCAACATATACGAAACACGGCGTTGTCCACTATGCAGTTGCAAACATGCCTGGTGCTGTACCGCGCACATCTACGATCGCATTAACGAATGTAACAGTTCCGTATGCATTACAAATCGCTAATAAAGGCGTTGGAAAAGCAATCGCAGATAATATGTCCTTAAAGCTTGGTGTGAATGTTGCGAACGGTTCGGTAACATATGAAGCAGTCGCAACAGACTTAGGATACGAGTACATTTCAGTTGATCAAGCACTCAATAAAGAATTAACAACTATTTAACAATAGATGTAAATAAAAAAACAGAGGACGACTTATTAATAGGTCGTCCTCTTGTAGTAGCCAAGAATAGTTTTAAGGTAATTGATCTAATGCTTGTAATGTATTACATACAACAACAGCAAGCTGAGCTCTTGTCGTATCACCATTCGGTTTAAATGTACCGTCTGAATATCCCCCTACAATACCGTTTGTTGCAAGTGCGTCGATGTAATCAGCTGCCCAGTGGTCAGGCGAAATATCTGTAAACGATGATGTACCATCTCCTTCTAGCTGAAACAATAACGTAATGATTTTTGACATCTGTGACCTTGTTAAGGTGCCATCAGGATTAAATGTATTTGCCTTGACGAATATCCCCATTTCAGTTAGTTTAGCGATTGCATAATATGCAGGATGGTCTTCTGAAATGTCTGTAAACCCAGGGTTAGCAGGTATATTTTCTGTAAGTGGAATGGCATTGGCAAGGATAAATGCTGCTTCGGCACGCGTCACACTCCTATCAGGCTGAAACTCACCTTCAGGTAACCCAGCTAACAAGCCCGCATTGGCTAATGTCATGATCTTTTCATATGCCCAATGAGCTTTTGGTACATCAACAAATTCAGGGGCATTAGGAGGTGTATCTTCAACTGAATTATAATACTCAAAAAAAGCATCAGCCATTAATTGATACCCTTCTTCAGTCGGATGTACGTCTAATGGATTAGGAATTAAATGTGTAGCATTTGTCCCAAAGCTATCAAATAATGGTATAAAAAATGCATTTTCATTCTGCACTATTGATTCAAGTGTTTCATTTAATGTCTTACTCAGTTCTATAAGCTGAGCCTTCTGTTCATTTGAAGCATGTGGATAAGGAAAATAATAACCCATAATATAAATCTCAGCTTCAGGGCTTAACTCATTTACTTTAGAAATAATATTAGACATATTTGAACGAATGCTGGCAAGAGCAGGCGGTACAACAGCTGGATCTATACTAACCTTTCTCGTATCTGTATTAATTTCTACAAGTTGTAATAAATCATTCGCACCAGCAGATATTGTAACAAGATTTGCTTCTGCTAACTTTTCTTTAAGTGATTCATTTTCGAGATTATCTAGTACATCCTGTGAAGTATAACCTGGAAAACTAAATTCTTTCGTAAATGTGTCTAAAATACCTTCTTCAATAAATTGATTACCAATTAGGTCAGCATAACTATTCCCTAGCTCCTTATTAGGAGTAATACCAGCTGCCAATGAATCTCCCAATGCTATGTAATTAACAGTTTCTTGAGACTCCTCAGCAGATACAGGAGATAATACTCCAACAAACATGAGTAAAAAGCTCATTAATACAATATAACTCTTTTTAAACGATTTGATCATTTTTTCTCCCTTCAATTTTTTTATCTCTTAATCTAAACTTACTTTAACATGTATACGCTTCGTGCTATAAAAGATTACACTTAGTTAATGCTGAGAATTCCTTAGGAAATAGCATACAAACTCTAATGTCAAATTCATTAATTATCACAGAAGCAGTATAGGAATCCAGTCTAATTATGGGGCTGTTTTGATCCATGGTGCGAAAGCGCTTGAATTAGTTACAGAAGACGTCGTTGCTATGATGAAAAATCATTTAGGTATTGGTGATGTTGCAATCGATTATGGTGGTTTTTTTAACAGTTGATCACATAATCCAACATATTCGAAACACGGTGTTGCTCATTACACAGTTGCAAACATGCCTTGTACAGTGACGCGGACATCTACGATCGCTTTAACGAATATATCGTTCTATATGCACTACAAACCGCTTATAAAAGTATTAGGTCATCGCAAATAATACGTCCTTATAGTTTAGTGTGAATGTTGAGAAGGTTCGGTAACATATGAAACAGTCGAAACAGGCTTAGGCTACGAGTATATTCAGTTGGTCAAACACTCCAAAATGAATTAACAACTATTTAACATGTACTAAAATATAAAGAGAAGGATGCCTCTAATAAAAAGAGTCATCCTTCTCTTGTATTTATGCATCCTCTAACACCCTATGTAGTTAGCTTCATCAATACATAATTTTAATGTCGGCCTGTAAGGATGAGTTCGTTAGGATCGATAAACTCTGAAACGATGTGATAGTTTTGAAAAATCCTCTACTACATTCAAATGTCACTTTAATTGTATACTCTTAAAATGATGCTTTCTAATTACCCTCTTCTACTTCATCGATTTTATAAATTTTTTAGAGCCGACTGAAATGGGCGCATTTTTTAATGTAACGATGCCAAGTTTCCTAACCGGTATATCTTCCTGCAAATTCACTTCATAAAGTATGTTTTGTTCTAACTCTTCCATAACAAACTCTTTTGTCACGAACCCAACCCCTAGACCAATCTTGGAACATTCAATGAGCAAATCTACACTCCCGAGTTCAATTTCAGGCTCAAAAGTTAAGTCATATTTTTTAAACAAAGTTTCTATAAACTTCCTAGAGCTACTGTTTTTAGAAAATGTAATGAGTGGATAAGTCAAAAGGTCTTTCAATGATACGTCATTTTTTAATAACTTTTTATACTTTGAACTTACGACGAAGCAGCTATGGATATTAATGAACTCGGTTACATCCACTTGATTATCTTCGATTGGCAAGTGGACAATCCCGAAGTCAATTTTGCCTATTTTTAACATTTCAATGATATTAGGTGTCGTCCCGTGTTTTAATTGAATTTGAACTTGTGGATACTTGTCAGTAAACGTTTTAATATGAGGAAGTAAATAATGTTTACATAGAGAGTCACTGCTTCCTATACTTATTTCTCCACTCATTAAGTTTTTTAACTCATTAACTTTTTTCTCACCTTTTTCAATAAGGTGAAAGGCTTGCTCTACAAAATGAAATAACATTTCCCCTTCTTTTGTTAACCTAACTCCTTTTGATGTTCTTACAAACAGTAATGTATCTAACTTCTCCTCTAATTGTTTTATTGAATGACTAACACTAGGTTGTGTTAAAAACATTTTTTTTGCTGCTAGTGAAAAGCTTTTTTCTGTTGCAGTAATATAAAAAACACGATACAAATCTAAATTTTCAATAATATAAATCACCTCTATAACTGCTATAAATAACATTAATTATATTTATACCTAGAAGTTAATTATAATATACAAAACGGGAAGTGACATACGTGTAAGATAAAATATTATTATATGAGGTGAGTGCAAAATATGAAGAACTCATTAATAGACATGAAGGCTAGATCTCCTTGGTCCTCATTAAAAGAAAAAAATGTGATAAAGATATCTCCAAAAATCGGTAACATAAATGGGATAGTAACGATCCCAGGTAGTAAAAGCTTTACTAATAGAGCATTGATTTTAAGTGCTTTAGCTACTGGGAAATCTGTCATTTCAGGTGTACTAAAAAGCGACGATTCGTATTGGTGCCTAGAAACATTACGTAATTTAGGGGTAGGCATTTCGATAAATGATGATATAGTGTCTATCGAAGGATTAAATGGCATGTGGTCAGAAAGAAATGAACCTCTATACATCGGCGCTGCTGGCACCATTGCAAGATTTTTACCAGGTGTGTTAGCGATTGCCAATAAAGGATCTTGGGAAGTACATGCTAGCAAAAGAATGAGTGAGCGGCCTATAAAGCCATTAATAGATGCGCTATTACGAACTGAGGCTAGCATAAAATACTTGGGACAAGAAGGATACTATCCTCTAATAGTAAAAGGATCAAGCTTGAAAGGAGGAGATATTACAATTTCAGGTGCATTATCAAGTCAATTTATTAGTGGCTTATTGATAGCAGCTCCTTACGCAAAAGAAACTGTTAACATAGCAATATTAGATCACATTGTTCAAAAGTCCTATGTAAATATTACACTAGATTTAATGAAAAAATTTGGTGCAGAAATTCAATATGATAAAAACCTTAGCCATATAAAAATTGAGCCAAAGAGATATGTAGCTCAACACATTCATATAGAGCCCGACGTATCTACAGCAAGTTATTTCTTAGCTTTAGCTGCGATAACTAACGGCAGAATACGTATACCAAATATCAATTATCAAACGAAGCAGCCTGATATTCAATTAACTGATATATTAGTTCGTATGGGCTGTAAGGTGACGAAAGGAGCTAATTATATCGAATTACAAGGACCACCGAAGTTAAAGGGTGGCTTCGAAATAAGTATGAAAGAGATGTCAGATCAAGCATTAACCGTTGCAGCAATTGCACCGTTTGCTGACGGACCTATTACCATTAAAGAAGTAGCTCATATTAGACATCATGAATCAGATCGAATAACTGCCATTTGTACTTCTCTTTCAAAACTAAATATTAAAGTGACAGAATTTGAAGATGGTTTAACTGTCTATCCAGGAGAACCAACCCCAACATTATTACATTCTTACGATGACCATAGAGTCGCCATGGCTCTATCACTGATTGGTTCTCGTGTTGAGGGGATAATGATAGATAATCCGGGATGTGTTTCAAAAACATGTCCAACTTATTTTGATTTATTACGAGAGCTAGGATTAGATGTTTCCTAGACCGTATAATTGTATTTACCAAAGCTGTTATTGCATTAATTGTTGTTTTTCGCTATAGAAATAAACTCATATGGCATCATTTCTCTTCTAATAACTATATAAATTATATAATTTACATCAGATAGTCAAAATTAAGAGAATAAATCAACAAAAGTTTACGAAAATGGCCATTAATAAATAGTAAGGTTCGGAAATATCTCAAACAACTGTAGTCATTCAGTAAGTCTAGGAACAGAAAGTCTTTTCGTTTTTATCTTTTTCCGGCAGAAGACTCTCACCTCAAGGAATGAGAAGGGCGAAGCCCAATGTCGGTTGGAAAGTAGGGAGCGTGTGAGTAAACGTACAAGCTTTGCTTTCAGGGTAGGGACTACCCGTAGAGCCTGCTAAATAACTTGCAGTTACGCTAGTGTTCGCAGGAATCTCCCACTTCAAGCGAAGCTAAGTGGTGAGTAGTTCAATGAATGGGGTGAGATTTGATTAAGTAGCCGTGAAGAATCTAGCTTATCTCAGCCCCCTTCCAATGTAATGTGCGCCAACAGGTACTAAATTTAGCTCTCTGGCCCAAACAGATAGTTGACCGAGATGATGTATCTCATGAACAATGACATGATTTAAAATTTCTATCTTCGTAAATTCCTCGTCATCCCACGACACGGTAACATGTTCATCATCTAACCATTGTGAGTTCTCCTCAATAAAGCTCTCGATGTCAGAGCGACAAGCATGTGAAAGTGAAATAATGTTTTCAAGCGTATGATATTTTTTAAATTCTATCACCTTATCCTCTTCACCTTGAATTGCACGAATCCAACTGTACTCAACATCGATAATGTGAAATAACGTATAAAGAATGCTCCCAACGCCTCCAACACGATCTATTAATAATTCTTCAACAGTTAATTGCTTGCACCAATTGAACCATTCATCTCTTACCTGCCAATTGTATTTGAATAAATTATATATGTTATTTGACTCCACTCTTATTTGCTCCAATCTATAATTTATAATCTATTAAGTTAAATATTTTTTGCATCCTACGTCAAACTTTAATATATTGTAAATACGTCAAGTATAAACTGGGGTGAATAGTCATTGAAAAAAATAGCTATTATCGGAGCAATGCAGGTTGAGATTGACCTAATTAAAAATGAAATGGAAATCCTCTTTGAACACAAAATTGCAGGCTTTTCTTTTTATGAAGGAACTCTTTTTCATCAGCCTGTTATACTCACACGCTGTGGCGTGGGCAAAGTAAATGCAGCTTCTTGTACACAGATTTTAATAGATAAGTTTGAGATTGACGCGATTATTAATACTGGGGTGGCTGGTAGTTTACGAGATGATATAAAAGTTTGTGACATTGTTGTTTCGTCAGATGTAACTCATCATGATGTGAGAAGTTCTCAAATGAAAAATCTTTTCCCTTACCAAGAAGCATTTTATGCGAATAAACAACTAATAGACTGCGCGATTACAACCTGTGATTCACTAAAATCGACAACATATCATATAGGTCGAATTGTTAGCGGAGAATGTTTTGTTGAAGATAGTAAAATAAAAGAAACAATCATCGATACATACTCACCTGCTTGTGTAGAAATGGAGGGTTCATCAATTGGTCATGTAGCCTTTTTAAACGATATCCCATTTCTTATCATTAGATGTATATCCGATAATGCTGATGAACAAGCTTCATTATCTTATGATTCCTTTGAAAAAATTGCAGGAGAAAAGTCTTCAACAATAGTAATGAATATGATAAAAAATATATCATCTGTAGTAACTTAACTGGCATGACAACAGTTAATATGACAATACTGATTTTAACTTACAATTTAGCATTAGATAAAATAATCACATTCCAATTGATTGTTATGCCCACCTGTATAGGTGGGTTATTTATTGATCGTTGTTTTTCAAAATAAAAACAACATAAAAAAATCCTATTTATTAGTCAAATTTTACTAGCATGCATCAAAATGTCAGACATTTAAACAAAACTAAGCTAATTTTCATCTAAGAAAATGGGATTATGACGCATTGTACATCTTTCTATCTCTCAGTGAACCTCTCCAACTAATTGTTGTACAATTTGATGGAGCATCCCTTGTCTTAAATAGAGTACAAAACAAGCTATTAAGCCACCTTCGGTGACTCTAATGCCAAGTTAAGACTAATTAATGAAGACAAGTTTTGTTCTGTTCTTTTTGCCAATTCAGGAACTTTTGCCTGAAGGGACAACCATTTCTTTTCAGAAATGGATTTTTGGACTCCTCGAATAAAATATCGAGCTCCGATATTGTAAGAAGCTGATAAATCCGCATGATAAACTTTGCCCGTCGAGAACGTGGCAAGGTCTTTTTTAGGGTTTCTCTCTACTTTTCCCGAACCATCAAAAGCTAAGGCACTTGTATTTCTAGCGTTAATTCTAGAAATACGCATTCCGAGGTAGTGAGCCATTTGAGTGACTTTGTTTTTAATCCCTTTTTTTCTCCAATAATGGAGCTTGAAACGAAGTTTCTTTGCACCGTAGTACCCCTTTGGGGTTTTCATTTTATCCAAGTACTCTAAGACAATTACATCGCAATTATGCTCGCGAGCGAACTTCACGATTTCGTAAGAAGTATTGTTTACAATGTGTTTTTGAATTCCATTGATTCTACGCCAAAAGTTAGGAGCAGCTATCCAGCCAGTAATCGCTTGTACTTTGCGTAATTTGTTCGTCATTGTATACAATCGGTCTTTTTCTTTTGGCTGGTTAATAAACTTTCGAGCCAAGACAGTTCCGGTTGAATCCATAGCTGAACAAACCGCAGAGTTTGTGATTCCAAGATCTATGGCACAAATCTTTTGGTCTTTTAATTTTGTTTTAGTTAATGTTACTTTGTGTTCGTATGTAAAATTGAGAAAGTACTTTTTCCCAACCTTAACAAGCTTAGGACTAGATTCTTTCCATTCCCAAACGCCACGTTTAT
>NZ_JBPXRQ010000064.1:0-19351 GCF_051842895.1 Cytobacillus sp. Hm23 | reverse complement strand
TTATAATTACGATAGGTACCAAAAACGATTAAATGGCCTTAGCCCTATGGAATATAGAGCTAAAGCCGCTTAAGTGACTTTTTATTATTTCCGCTGTCTACTAGACAGGGAGCAGTTCATTCAGTGTCATCCTTTTTTCCTTTCGTTTAACTAATAATACGTTAATTATGTATAAAAAAAGTTGATTATAATTGCTTAAGGAAATATTCTCTTAAAGGTATTTTTCTACCATCAAAATTCCAATTGCGATACAGGGTAAAAATATGTTGTATATCTCCATGTGCTCTTTCTTCTACTAGATTCTTTACTAGTAAATTGCTTCTCCAATAATCAAACATTATACTAGCCAAACTGCCTTCATATGAATTATATCCAAAATCCTCGATAGAATGTCCACCGTATTTCTCACTAAATGCGTTGACTAACTCATTTTCAACTTGAGATACTTCTTGAAAGTCTTTTTCGCTTAATAAATGCTTTCTTGGTATGTAGAAGCACATTCCTTCTTCAAACCAATAGTCGTCTTCACGGTCATCATCAAAATCTCCAAGAAACAAATCAGAATGATGTGTAAGTTCATGTGCTAGAATTACCAATATATGTTCAATTGAGAGATTGTTATAGAACCTATGAATGTGTGGAAGGTCTTTGTCTTCTAACTGTTGGATAAATAATTTCTTCCATTCGTCTATATCTGGAGTCATATATATTACATCTTTCTTGGTGAATGCTGGTATCGGTATATTTGAGAAAAAACTAGTAACAAGGACTTCAGATGTCCATACTACACCTTTTGGCACCTGAGATAATGAGTATTTATCTTCTAATATTTTGCGATAACTTTTTAGAGCATTAAATAAATAATGAGCATTATCTTTAATATCTTTAACTTTATCCTCTTTTTCAAATGCAAAAACTTGTTTCATTTGTATATTTCCCCTTTAATAGATCACTATTGTAATTTGAAAAATATCTATTATTTATATTTTAACACAATATTCCATTAACCTTTTTTTACGTTCACATCGTTAATTAGCTAGAAAACAGACAATAACAAAGATATGTATTATATGTTAAATTTGTGAGGATGATATATGACAAGCAGATTAATCTTTACATTTTTTTAACTACAGCTTAATATAAGTAAGTCTATAATATGTTTAGATAGTTTTTTTTAAAAAGGTTCTTTTCGGCAAATTTGTTGTTATTATAACAAGTTGGTGCAAAAAGAAATGGCTTTATATGTTGGTCATCGTTTTTACAGAAGAAAAGTTGCCACGAACTCTAGTTGTTTACGTGCTTATTTCCTAATAAGAAAAACAATAATCAAAGCGTAACAAGCTTTTAATATACTATGTTCCTACCTTTACTAAGGCTCTTTACGTAAATTTTGTTGCTATTGCTACGAAATTTGGTCAGTAACATTTTGATATCGTTTTAGCAAAGAAAAAATGCTATAAACGCTAGTTGTGTATATGTATATATCTTAGTACGAAAAATAACAATGCGAAAACAGCCTTTACTAAATTACTCTAAATAAGTTTTAGGAGAGCAGATCCCACAAAACTCTAGTCATATCGTGCTGTACGAAAAACAACAATTTAAATCTAACAATTTAATATGAGGAACTTATTCTAACTTTAATACATACATCTTTTTGGAGGTTGCACATTTATGAATAGTCTTAACAATGAACCATCTAAAGGGAAGAGGTTACGAGAAATTTTCAAAATTTCATCTTTATTAGGATTCACCTCGTTTGGAGGACCTGTAGCCCATTTGGGGTTTTTCCAAAATGAATACGTTAAAAAAAGAAAATGGCTGGATGATCATAGCTATGCTAATTTAGTTGCTCTTTGTCAGTTTCTTCCTGGTCCAGCGAGTAGTCAGGTAGGGATTGCGATTGGGATGATTCGAGGTGGCTTGCTAGGTGGAGTGATCTCATGGTTAGGATTTACACTCCCATCTGTTATTGCCCTCGTTCTGTTTGCTTATTTATATCAAAGCTTTGACTTAGGTGGTGCAGGTTGGATACATGGGCTGAAGATTGTGGCGGTGGCAGTTGTTGCGCAGGCCATCATGAACATGGGGAAAAAGCTAGCTCCAGACCGACCTAGAATAACTATAGCAATATTGAGCGCTATATTTATACTCATTTTGCCGACAGCCATAAGTCAACTAGCATTAATATTAATTGCAGGTTTGGTCGGATTAATCCTTTATAAAAACAAACAAAACTCTCCTATGAAAGAGTTAAAAGTTGGGATTAATCGCAAAATTGGTGTTTTTGCTTGGGTCTTATTCTTTGGTTTATTAATAGGGCTTCCTATTCTTAGACAACTATCAGCAAGTCAATCGCTTGCCATATTCGATACGTTTTATCGCGTAGGATCACTCGTTTTTGGTGGTGGTCATGTTGTTTTACCAATGTTAGAAAGAGAAGTTGTTCCTAGCGGTTGGATTACTAAGGAAACCTTTTTAGCTGGATATGGAGCAGCGCAGGCAGTACCTGGTCCATTATTTACTTTTTCAGGGTATTTAGGTGCAATTATTAATGGGTGGAAAGGTGCTACAATAGCTACAATTGCGATATTTTTGCCATCATTTTTACTTATTATTGGAACATTACCATTCTGGGACATGATTCGTAAGTATCCTTATATACAGTCTGTGTTAATGGGAGTAAATGCAGGTGTATTAGGAATTTTATTAGCTGCTCTTTACGATCCAATTTTTACTAGTGCTATAGCTACACCCGTGGATTTTGCACTTGCAATAGCAGCATTTACATTACTCGTTTATTGGAAAGTTCCGGCATGGCTTGTCGTAATATTAGCAGCCTTAGGTGGAGCCATCGTAGGAATTTTATAATGTGATTGAGTTGGATTGCCAATGTCACCGCTACCCATAGAATGTAGGAATTGGTGACATTGGTCAGCTTTGCTTTTCTTAACTAGGAATTTGCCCAATATATTGAGCTTTTGGACGAATGATTCTATTGTTTGAAGCTTGTTCTAATATATGTGCCGTCCAACCTGCCATTCTACTTGCTGTAAATGTTGATGTATAAAGGTTTACTGGCATTTTGACAGCCCTTAGGACAGCTGCTGCATAAAATTCGACATTCGTATATAACTTACGTCCAGGCTTATATTTTTCAAGTAAAGCAATTGCCTCCTCTTCGACATGAATCGCTAAGTCAAACCAGTCATCGTCCTCCACTAGTTGCTGAACAATGTTTCTTAGGGCAAATGCACGAGGGTCATGAGTTTTATATACTCTATGTCCAAACCCCATAATTTTTCTTCCTTGTTCAAGTTGCTCAGTTATCCAGCTGTTAGCGTATTGTTTTGAGTTAATTTCATTAAGCATGTCAACTACATCTGTAGGTGCACCGCCATGTAGTGGTCCTTTCATCGCACCTATTGCCCCAACTATTGCTGAGATAAGGTCAGATTGTGTTGATGTGATCGTTCGTGCTGAAAAAGTTGATGCATTCATTCCATGTTCAGCTGTGAGGATAAAGTATGCTGATAATGCTTTTGCATGTGCCTGCTTTGGTATGACGCCTGTTAACATGTATAAATAATTAGAGACATGATCTAAAGTTTCATTAGGTTCAACGTAATCAGTATTTGTCAAACGATGATAGCGGTAAGCAATAATTGTTGGAGTCAGAGCAATAACTCTAATTGCGTTATTTTTAGCTGGAGGCCAATTAGTTAATTGTCCACCTAAACAAGAAATAGCAGTACGTAATACACTCATCATATCCATTTCAACTGGTAATTTATCGATAATGTTCTTTACATCCTCTGGTATGTTACGATATGCAGTCAATTGATTTTGTAGTTGTATTGACTGATCATTTGTTGGTAGCTCTCCATACAGAAGCAAATAAACAATTTCTTCATAAGAATGATTTTCCGCCAACTCTTGTGCATGATAGCCTCGGTAGATCAGTTTCCCCTGTTGTCCGTCAATAAAACTAATTTCAGAATTTGCTACGATAACACCTTCTAACCCTTTGTTCATTGTCAACATACATTCCTCCTAGGTAATCATAATATACTAATAGTTTATAACGTTGCTTTAATTACGAATATTAAATAATATAAAGTATATTAATAAGGAAATTTAATTAAAGGAGGACTTTATGGATATTCGTTGGCTTCAAACATTTATTGTTGCTGCAAAGTATCAAAATTTTCGTATTACTTCAGAAAAATTATTTATGGCACAACCAACTGTAACTTTCCATATTCAAAACCTAGAAAGGTTTCTTGGTGTTACTCTTTTTAGTAAAAAAGGAAGAAATATTGAACTTACTTCAACAGGTATAAAGTTTTTACCATATGCGAAAAATGTAGTACAAAGTTTAGAAATTGGCATAGATGAACTTGAAAGCTGGCGACAGGGCTATAATCGCAAATTAACGATTGCTTCCTCGCCATTAATAGCAGCTTCTATTCTTCCTAATTTACTTAGAGTGTTTATTAAAAAACATAGAGAAATAGAAATTGCTGTAAAGGTCATGGAATCAGAGGACATAGTTACTGCTGTGAAAAATAGGGAGGTTGATATTGGTTTATCTCGCAAATACGTTGTAGACTCATCTTTACAAATAACAAAAATTATTGATGATCCTGTTGTATTAGTTATTCCTCATGATGGATGGGATTTTGACGCAGGCATACCATTTGATATAGAAGAGATTCTAAATAATTATTTAATTTTCACACATAATCATCCAGATTATTGGGAGGGACTTCTTCATCAACTTAGAGACAGGTTTGCTAAAATGCGTAGAATGGAAGTCACTCAAGTAAATGTAACGAAGCGATTTATTGAAGAGGGGCTAGGCATATCTTTTCTGCCTAGGTCAACGATTATTCGTGAAACGTTAGAAGGGCGGTTGTTAGAGGTCGAAATACAAAATTTTTCTATGCCAAAAGCAGCAACATATTTAATTGTTAATCATTCTGAAAGTGATGAAGTCCTGTTATTTAATCGTAGTTTAATACATTTTTACCATGGTAATACAAAAAATAAAAATAATGAAAATTAGAATGAATCTTCAGAAAAGAATCATGTATAATTAACTTATTCGAATAATTATTTCTTAATCATTTACTTACTAGTAAGTAAATAATGTTTTCGACAAAGTATCTGTTATTTTTATATTATGTTGGAAGCTATCATGTTAAAGCAAATGAAGTTGAAGATTAGTGCGAAAAACAACAGTCGAAAAGAAACAGCATAAAAAAGGGGGGAGATTGATATGGGAAAGGTTGAAGCATTAAAGGTTAAGGATGTAAGAACGAAAAATTTGTTAATGTTTTTGACGTTTTCAATTACTCTCATAGCTGGCTTATTGAATGCTTTAGTTAATGACGGTGGGAATGTAAAAGTTATTTTATATATTAGTACGATCATGTTAAACACGATTACTTTTCTCGTCTATAAAAAGTTTAAAAATGAAATAATTTATGCGTACATAGCAGTTATTTTATGTTTTATTCCACCTATCATTATATTGCCAATTAGTAAGTCAACAATTACCATACTGCTCATTGCTTTTTACACAGCTGTATTTTCAGCAATACAATTACAAAAGAGGTTATTTGTAGTTGGATACACACTAGGTTTTATTGTTTTGATCGGCATAATATATTTCGAGCCTAGCGACATGACATTTTATTCAGATTCATCAGCAGCGCTATTCTTGACGTATATACTAATAGGGGTGTTACTGTTAGTACTCACAACTTTGAGTGAAAGGCAGTATCGAAATTTGCATGCACACATTGAATCAACCGAAGCTCAAGCACGAAAATCAACAAAACAAAAGACAACTTTACAGGAAAGCATAAAGGAAGTGATTGATAATATAGAAAGAACTTATGAACAATTAAATCAAAATCTTATTTCGCAAAATGAAATGAGTACTGCTATTGGTGAAGTATCTGTTAGTAGTCAAAAACAGACAAATCATATACTCGATATTGCTAATCATTTAAGGCAAACTAGATCACTCATCACAGAAGTTCATGAAACATCAGAAATTGTGAAGAACGATTCTGAAAATGCTCAATCGGTTGCACAAGAAGGAACTGATAAGATGAATGAATTAGCACATGAAATGAATAATTTGCATAATAGTGTACGTGAGATGAATGACACTTTTCTAATACTAACCGAAAAAATTAATGACTCAAATAGTTTGACTGATACGATTAAATCAATCACTTCGCAAACTAATTTACTCGCATTAAATGCATCTATTGAGGCGGCAAGAGCTGGAGATGCTGGGAGAGGTTTTTCGATTGTTGCTGAAGAAATCCGCAAGCTTGCTGAAGTTACTGAGCAAACAACCGTACAGATTGAAAATAATTTAAAACAAATAAATGACAGCAACAGCTTAGTTCAGGAAAAACTCATGGAAAGTAGTGATAAATTAACGACGAGTTTGATGACAACGAATAGTAGTACTTCTTACTTTAACGAAATTTATCACTCATTGGTTGAACTATCTAACAGGATGGAAAAACTTACAGGAGTATCAGAAAATGTTCAATTAAAAACAGTAAATGATGAGAATTCAATAGAGGAGTTTTCTGCACTTCTTGAACAAACGTCAGCTAGTTTACAACAAATGTCTGCAACAATTGATCATTTAAATGATGATAATAAAAAAATTATCAATTATTTAACCGAAACGGATAACAAAGTGCAAATAATAAGAAATCAATTTGATATAAAGTAATATAAAGGAACGTGTTTACTTTACTGCTCATTTGTAATATTATACAAGGAAGATTGAAATTGTAAGTTAAAGGCAATGAAGAGAAAAAGTAGGGCATTTTTTTCTTAACAGAGAGCTTCGGTAGCTGAAAAGAAGTAAGAAAAGATTGCTTGAACAATGGTCTCTGAGCTTTACACTGAACGATGGAGGCTTTAAATTTCCATTTAGTAGGATGTGACGGGATTTGACACCTGTTATCAATGTCAAGGTATAAGAGTATTGCTTGTTGCTCCGTACTGTTTGAGGCTAATAATCAAAGGTTATTATTAGTGAATTAAGGTGGTACCACGAGATTTTTCCCTCGTCCTTAGACAAAATTGTCTTTAGGGCGAGGGTTTTTATTTTTCACTGAATTGATTCGCCTCTTTTCGTAAGGGTATGTCAATTTAGGAATTCCCTTCCCCACCTAATTTACAGTTGTATAACAAAAATTGATGTGCTTAACGAATGTGTAAAAAACTAGATGTGAAAATAACGTGATAGTAGGAGGTTTGTTTATGAGTATTTTTATTGGTGGGGCATGGCCTTATGCTAATGGTTCATTACATGTAGGACATATTGCAGGATTGTTACCTGGAGATGTATTAGCGAGATATTTCCGTTTGAAAGGAACTGAAGTATTATACGTATCAGGAAGTGATTGTAACGGAACACCTATCTCAATAAGAGCAAAACATGAAAAGGTTACTCCGACTAGGATTACTAATAGGTATCATAAGGAGTTTGTCGATTGCTTTTCCAAGCTAGGATTTTCATATGATATGTACACTAGAACTGATCAACAGCAGCATCATGAAGTTGTTCAACAAGTTTTTCTAAAGCTTTTAGCAGAAGGTTTATTGTACACAAAGTCTGAAGAACAAGTGTATTGTGAAATAGATGAACAATTTTTACCGGATAGATATGTTGAAGGGAAATGTCCAAATTGTGGAAGTGATGCTAGAGGAGATCAATGTGAGATTTGTTCAGCCATTTTTGAACCGATAGAATTAAGAGCAAAGAGATGTAAGCTTTGTGGTAGTTCACCGACAATTAGGTCAACTGAACATTTTTATTTCGCATTATCGACAATTCAACAGCAAATTGAAGAATTTTTTACTCCTATAAAGCACAAAGGAACTTGGCGAGAAAATGCGGTTCAATTAACTGAGAGATATCTGTTAGAAGGACTGAGAGATCGCGCAGCAACTAGAGATTTACCAATTGGTGTACCTGTACCGTTAAAAGGATATGATGAAAAGAAAATATACGTTTGGATAGAAGCAGTAACAGGCTATTTGTCTGCGAGTATGCAATGGGGAAAACAAAACAATGTGGATTGGCGAAGATTTTGGAATGAAGGAACATCCACATATTATGTACATGGTAAGGATAACATACCGTTTCATTCAATTATCTGGCCGGCAATATTATTAGGTCTAGGAGAGAAAAGTTTACCAGATTATATTTTTTCAAGTGAGTATATGACGCTTGAAAAAAGAAAAATTTCAACGAGCAAAAACTGGGCGGTTTGGATACCGGATTTACTTGAGCGGTATGATCCAGATTCAATCAGATATTATTTACTCATTAATGCACCAGAAAATAGAGATACTGATTTTTCATGGCGAGAATTTATATATAGTCATAATAGTGAATTGCTAGGAGCATTTGGAAACTTTGTTAATAGAAGCTTCAAGTTTATCGAAAAGTACTTTGATGGAAATGTGCCAGAAGGTTATATTGACGCAACAATTAAGAGTGAACTGCAAAATTTATACCAACATATAGGACAATGTATCGAGCAAGGTCATTTTAAAAGAGCAATTGAAGATATATTCTTGTTTATACGACAAAGCAATAAGTACTTTGACGAACAAAAACCTTGGATTCAAATTAAAGAAGATAAGAAAAATTGTGAACAGACCCTCTTTACATGTATACAGATCATCACAAACTTATCAGTGCTGTTACAACCATTTTTGCCGTTTTCATGTAAGAAAATTGCAGAAATGTTGCAATTAGATCATATTTCATGGGCTTATACGGAAATACAACAATGTAAACTTGATCATGTAACAGCCTTGTTTGAACGTATTGATGTTAACCAAATTGATGAAGAGGTGGCTAATTTACAACAACAATAAGTGTACGATTTGTTTAACAATAACTGTCAGGCATGTGAGCAGTTGATTTTGCCTACTCTAAGGGTGTAAGTTTATTTTACTCTCAAGGAGTTGATATTATTGAAACAGCTGAAGCTATTTTCGGTAGCGATGCTATCGGTTCCTTTATTATTTGCTTGTAATACTGCACCTAATGAAGAAGCAATAGATGTTAGGGATAATAACACTTTACGAAATGTCACTTATAATGAAAACCGCGCAGTTAGGCGTAATATAGCATATGAAGGAAATCTTGCTAATCGTAATGTGACTTACGATAGAATGCGTGTTAATAATGCAAACAATCGTACAAATACTGCAAATGAAACACGTATGGAAGTTGCACAAGATGCAGCAGATCGTATCACAGCAATGAAAGAGGTAAGAAGAGCCAATGTTATTGTTACTAACAATAATGCTTATGTAGCAGCAACATTAAATGACAATACAACAGGGACTACAACGAAAAAGTTGGAAAGCCGCATAGCCGATAAGGTTAGAGCTCAAGATAAAAATATTGATAATGTTTATGTGTCAACAAATCCTGATTTCATTAATCGTATGACCGATTATGGTAACAGGATAAATAGAGGTGAACCAGTAGAAGGATTTTTTACAGATTTTAACGAAACAGTTAGAAGAGTATTTCCAACCGCTCGATAAAAAATAAGACTTAATAGGTGCTGGAAGATCATTTCCAGCACCTAAAATTGTTAATAGGCCTTTGCCCAATAGACCATTTGGCTAGCCTCGTTATTACAACATACACAGGTTGCTGAAATCTTTTCTTGTTCAAATGGGATACATCTAGAAGTTGCACCAGTGTGTTCTTTAATTTTTTCTTCACAGGATTGCTTACCACACCACATGGCCTTAACAAATCCATTGTTGGTACTAAAAAAGTTTTCAAATTGCACCATGTTTTCTACAGTTGTTGTTTTAGATTGACGATTTAAGAGTGCCCTATTATATAAATGATCTTGTATTTGTATTAATTTCTCTGAAATAGCAGTAGCTAAGTTCTCCATCGGTACCTTTTCTTTTTCTCCCGTATCTCTTCTTGCAAGAACAACTTGTTTGTTCTCAATATCCTTAGGGCCTATCTCAAGGCGTAGAGGTATCCCTTTCATTTCGTGTTCATTAAATTTCCAACCTGGCTTTTTATCGCTGGCATCAATATCAACTCGAATGTCAGAGGAAAGAGTTTTCTTCAGTTCATAAGCCTTATCTAATACACCTTCCTTATGCTGTGCAATAGGTACAATCATCACTTGTGTTGGCGCAATATTAGGTGGTAACACTAGCCCTCTGTCATCACCATGGACCATGATAAGGGCACCAATTAAACGCGTAGTTATTCCCCATGATGTTTGGTGGACGTATTGTAATTCTCCACTTTGATCTGTATATTGAATGCCAAATGCTTTTGCAAAGCTGTCACCAAGATGATGAGATGTTCCAGTTTGCAGCGCCTTGCCATCATGCATAAGACTTTCTATTGTATACGTGAATTTAGCCCCAGCAAATTTTTCTTTTTCTGTTTTTTGACCTTTAATGACTGGTATAGCAAGGAATTGCTCACATACTTCAGTATATACATCAAGCATTTTTCGAGTTTCTTCATGTGCCTCTTCATCTGTTGCATGAGCAGTGTGACCTTCTTGCCAAAGGAATTCAAGTGATCTGAGAAAAGGCCTCGTAGTTTTTTCCCAACGAACGACGTTACTCCACTGATTATACAATTTAGGTAGGTCACGGTATGAGTGTATGATATTTGCATAATGCTCACAGAACAATACTTCTGATGTTGGTCGGACACATAGCTTTTCAGCTAATTCTTCAGAACCTCCATGAGTAACCCATGCTACTTCAGGTGCAAACCCTTCAATGTGATCTTTTTCCTTTTGCAGTAGCTTTTCTGGTATAAATAATGGCATGTACACATTTTCATGACCTGTTTCCTTTATTTTTGAATCTAAAATATGCCGAATATTTTCCCAAATAGCATAGCCATATGGACGAATAATCATTGAGCCTCGTACAGATGAGTAATCGATTAAATCAGCTTTTTTAACAATATCTGTGTACCATTGTGCAAAATCTTCATCCATTGATGTTATTTCTTCAACAAATTTTTTTTCTTTACCCATTATTCTCCACCTTCCTAAAATGCCTTATCAGCTTATTTCATTAATTTTGTTATACTGTAATTAAATTAGAATAGCAAGCCGCTGTGAAAGTTAGCTGTACCGAATTGATAACCTACAATTGATGAGATAAAAACACCAAAATAAAAAACCTCTAATCCCAAAAAAAGGGACCGAGGTTATCGGCGGTACCACCCTAGTTTGTTTACCATGTGTAGTAAACACCCTTGTATTTGATAACGGTTACAATCCGCTTGTACCTTCATGAATATAATCACTCGATACAGTACTCAAAGGCAGGTTCAAACGAGTACTTTAGAAATTTCCCAGCGATTAATTTCCTCTCTAAAAAAGCACATAACGTTTTACTAGTCCTTATCAACGTTTACAATATAAAAACTGTTTTCACATTAATTGTTGCTTTTGTATTAAGTGATAAACACTTTGACATTTTTTCTTTTGAAAATCGATGTCAAACGTGTTATACCCTTATTATGCTTATTTGGTGACAATAACAACAATATTTTCGAAAAGAGCCTTATTAAATTAACATTTACTATATTTTCTTTTTCTCCTTATGTCAAGTAACTTTTGATCTTGTATGCATAAGATAATTGTAAAAAATTAAGGTGATGGTGTAATGTGACAAATAATATAAACCAGACCATCGTAGAAGAAAAATGGTATCATCCTGTAAATAAAACGGAAGCTGCTGTTTTTGCGAATGAACTATTAAACGAGGAAGTAAAGGTTGTAACGAAGTATGGAAAGATTTTTGAGGGTATCATTGAAAATACTAATGCGAGAAATCTATATTTGCTTACTCCACTGTTTACGTCTAATGGTGTGAATAACTATGAACAAAAGCCGAACCATGATAGCAGTAATTTCGGATTCCTCTCTGCCTTATTTAGCAAACCAGAACCTTTTGCTCAAATAATCATTCCACTTATATATGTAACAGCGTATGGAGCAAAGGTAAATAAAGATAAGACACCTTAAATATAGGCTCTGTTCGTGAGACTGTTTTCGCATGCTTTTCGTTCTAATATGTAAGCACGTTTAAACCTAGCGTTCGAAGTATCTTTTCTATTTTTACAATTTTTGAGGCTTCATAAGCCTCTTCATACTGTCCATTTTTTTCACGTTAACTGGAGTTTATTTGTTATAGTCTAAGGAAGATCTCCGAACGTTAGAATAATCGTATTTTGCTCTTATTAGGAAAAGCAACAATTAGTGCTAATACATCCTAAAATATATGATCATACTTATGGAAATAGAAAAAACGATTTAATATTTTATAACGCTAACCTCAATTGGTTAGCGTTATTATTATTTCTTTTCGAAGTTAGAAATGTTGCACATGATCAAGATTTAATGATATAGATCAACATTTAGATGATTCCATGTATTGTGGCAAATTGAATGTATGTTAATATGAGTAATTATACTAACAATTTCCTGAATTGAATATATATGATAGGATGGAGGTTTTTTATGAGGTTATTATTTTCATCATTACAATGGATGATTTTTATAATTACAACAAGTGTTGTGGCTCCTATAGTTATTGGAAATTCCTTTGGGTTACCCCAAGCAGAAATCGCTACATTACTACAAAGAACTTTATTCGTTTTAGGTCTTTCAGGTCTATTACAAGCAGTATTAGGTCATCGTTTACCGATTATGGAAGGTCCAGCAGGATTATGGTGGGGTGTGTTTATCGTTTATGCAAGTATTGTTGAAGCTGGAAATCTTGGTACATATGAGGGTTTACAACAGCTTGAAATGGGGATGATACTAAGCGGAGTTTTATTTATCTTATTAGCCATTTTTAAATTGATCAATCATTTGAAGAAGCTGTTTACTCCAATTGTCACTGGAACTTATTTATTATTATTAGTTGCACAACTAAGTGGTTCATTTATGAACGGTATTTTTGGAGTAGGGTATAAACAAGATTCAGTAGACTTTTCAGTTGCTATTCCTGCGGTTTGTGTTTTAATTATCACGATATTATTGGCAAAAAGTCGTGTCCCATTTCTTCGAAGATATTCTGTATTACTAAGTTTACTCATTGGATCACTGCTGTTTGCTGTGCTTCGGCTAGGAAAAAGTATTCCGCCAACTACAAATGGTATTTCAGTACCACAGATTTTTGCTTGGGGAATGCCACAATTTAATAGCGGTATGATTATTACTTCCATTATGATAGGCTTACTATTATTAACAAATATGCTAGCCTCGATTTATGTTGTAGAAAAAGAGCTACAAGAACATACAAAAAATTATGAAGCTGTAAACTACAATAAAGCCAGCTTTGTTATGGGGATAATCCAATGGTTAAGTGGTATTTTTTCTGCAATAGGCAGTGTACCAATTTCTGGATCAGCGGGATTTATTGCAATGACCAAAATAATTAATCGCTTACCATTTATTTTAGGAAATGTATTTATTATATTACTTAGTTTCATTCCAATGTTTACTACATATGCTGCTATGATTCCCGAACCAGTCGGCTATGCAATTTTATTCTACCCATTTACTATCATGATTGGTTTAGCTTTAAAAGATTACCAATCTACACAATTAGGAGATAGAGAATATTTTATTATCGGGTTTTCATTATTGGTTGGCATTGGTTTATTGTTTATTCCTGGACAAGCAATAAATGAACTTCCATCTATGTTAAGACCAATTATAAATAACGGATTAGTAGTAGGTACAGTTATATGTATTACTTTAGATCAAGTTATAAAAAAACAAACTTCCGTGTCATATTAATTTATATCATCTTGGATAAAAGGGAAAATATTGAAGTAAGTATGTAGGAATCTTTTGCTTGTGGAAATAATAAAAGTATAGTAAGGTTGTATGTGAAATTAAATATCGCTTACCACTAGGGGTGCAAATCACGTTTGCTGAGAGGGGCTTTGCTGCCTTAACCCTTATACCTGATCTAGTTAATGCTAGCGTAGGGAAGTGGATTGATGACAAACATATTGGATAATACTTTCCAATTCGTCTAATTCCACTCTATTGTAGAGTGGTTTTTGTTTTCTAATGACTTTATAACAAAGCTATTTATTCATGAACTTTTACTATTTATTATAAACATGTTTTGTTATATACGAAAACAAAGACAAGGATAGGCAATATGCTGTCAAGAAATTTTCCACTTCATCTTTTGTATCATAAGGGTGACTTACTCTTAGTGAAGCGAATGTTATAAAAGAAGGGTGGAATTTATCATGAAGTTTTCCAAAAAAATTAGAGAAGAAGCAGACCAAATTTGGCAGAAGAGCTTTGATCATCCATTTGTGAAAGAGCTTGCAGATGGGACATTATCATTGGATCGCTTTCGCTATTATGTTCTACAAGATTCTTATTACTTAAGTCATTTTGCAAGAGTGCAAACATTAGCAGCATCACAAGCAACTGATCTAAAAATAGTGAGCCAAATGGCATCTCACGCGATCGGTACGAATGAAGCTGAGTTATCTCTTCATAAGAACTTTATGGTTCAGCTAGGTATCACCGAAGAAGAAAAAGCTAATTTTAAACCAGCACCAACAGCATATGCATACACTTCTCATATGTATCGTGCAGCACATACTGGGCATATAGGCGACACGATTGCTGCTTTGTTACCATGCTACTGGTTATATTATGAGATTGGAGAGCAGCTTGTTCATGCAAATCCAACTGAACCTATATACCAACAATGGATTCAAACATATGGTGGTGATTGGTTCCGCAAATTAGTTGAAGAAGTCATCGATTTGCTTGATGACATTGCTGATCAAGTAACAGAAGCTGATAGAGAAAAAATGCAGGAGCACTTTATCATTAGTAGTCAATATGAACTAATGTTTTGGGAGATGGCATATACACAAGAAACCTGGCCTGTTTCAGCAATGTCAACATCCAAATAAAGCATGTTAGACAGGTGGGAAAATCTTGCTGAGGTCTCTTATCTAATATAAAACGATGACAATCGCAAAAATTTCGTTTTTGGCTTGTAATTTTGGAAAACAACTTAGAGCGTTTTTGATTGATATTAAAGATAGGAGGAAATAACTATGAACAAAGGTTTAAAATTAACTGATATTTTAGTTACAATAGTCATTGCAATCGTATTTGGAATCGTATACAAATTATGGGGAACATTCTATGAAACGATAGGCGCATTTGGGTTACAAGTAGATCAGCTTGCATATGGAATGTGGTTTATAGCAGCAACTGTTGCCTTTTTGGTTATTCGTAAAGCTGGTGTGGCAATTATTGCTGAAATGGCAGCTGCATCGGGTGAATTTATCATGGGATCTGAATACGGATTAGAAGTAATGCTATATGGGTTGTTACAAGGATTAGCTGCAGAACTAATATTTGCAGCAGCACGTTATAAACGCTATGATATCTTAATTGCTTCACTTGCAGGTGCTGCATCAGCAGTAGCATCAATAGGGATGGATTATTACAAAGGGTATATTGGTGATCTAGCAGCTTGGAATTTAACATTATTCATTGGATTCCGAGTAATCAGTGGGATTATAATAGCTGGTGTTTTTGCATATTATCTCGTTAAGGCTTTGGAAGCAACTGGTGTTACAAATTTAGTTCGTCCTGCATCAAAAGAAGACTATGATGCGTTGGATAAGTAGTTGAGGTGTTATACATGCAAGAAATCACAAGTGTGAAAAATTTACGCTTAAAGTTTACTGGGAGTGCATCTTTATTATTTAAAGATGTCTCCTCTTCTTTTTATGAAGGGGAAAAAGTATTAATTCTAGGCCCTTCGGGATGCGGTAAATCTACGCTTTTGCAAGTGTTATCAGGAATCATTCCAAATTCGATTGAAGTACCTATTAAAGCTGATGAAATTATTACACCGGAATCTTGGGGATATGTTTTTCAAGATCCAGACACGCAATTTTGTATGCCTTTCGTTGATGAAGAAATTGCATTTGTGTTGGAAAATTTGAGGGTTAAGCGGAAGGATATGCCCGAAAAAATTCGCGAATATGTAAATATGGTAAAGCTTGAAGTAGATGACCTCCATACATCAATACAAACGTTATCAGGAGGAATGAAGCAACGCTTAGCGATTGCTTCAGTGATGGCCCTTCAACCTGAAGTTTTATTTTTAGATGAGCCGACGGCTATGCTTGACCCAAAAGGGACGAAACAAATATGGGATACGATAAAAGATGTGAGCCGTGACAAAACGGTTATCGTCGTTGAACATAATATTGACCATGTATTAGATTTTATCGAACGAATTATTTTGTTTAATGAACATGGAGAAATCGTGGCAGATGGTCCTAAAGAGTATGTGCTGTCTACATATAAACAAGAGCTAATTGACCAAGGTATATGGTATCCTGATGCCTGGCATGACTATATTGACAGAACAACAAAGCAAATTCCTACTGTACCTGTTTTGGAAGAATCATTTGTTAGCGTTTCACAATTCAAAGGGTATCGTGGAAAAAATGTAAAAATTGATATAAACAACGCAAATATTTCTGAGGGTGAATGGATTACGATCGTTGGTGAGAATGGTGCTGGCAAAAGTACCTTACTTCACTCACTTATGCAACTGATAAAAACGACAGGTAATTATACAATTGAAGGAAGACAAGTAAAGGAAATAGGTAAATTAACCGATTACTTAACATTTGTTTTTCAAAATCCCGAATTTCAATTTGTCACAAATTCAGTCTATGATGAAATTGCCTTTTCATTGCACTTAGATAAGCTGGATGACCATGCTATAGATGAAAAAGTGACCACCTTGTTACATGAATTTCGTTTGAATGAGCAAAGAGATCAACACCCATATCAATTATCAATGGGGCAGAAGCGGAGGCTTAGTGTAGCTGCTGCAATTGTTAAAGAACAGCAAATTGTGTTGTTAGATGAGCCTACCTTTGGGCAGGATGCAAAGAATACATTTGCAATCTTAGAGCTAATCGAGCATTGGCGCAAGCAAGGAACGATTGTTTTAATGGTTACACATAGCATGGAAATCGCGAAATACTTTGCGACTAGGGTTTGGCTGGTTGATGATGGTGAACTTATTTTTGATGGTACTTCTCAACAATTTTTCCAAAGACAAACGAAAGAATTATCAATCAGCAGATAGGGGGGGAAGTCATGCAATTTGATTTTACCTATAAAGAAACTTGGCTTCATAAAATTAATCCTAGTTTAAAATTGATCACCATGATGATATTATTTTTGTCAGTTTTATTAATCCATAACATTAACTTTATGATCAATTATACAATTATTACACTAATATTGTTTATACTATTTTCTGGCCATCCATTGAAAAGAGTATTGCTTATTTTCATCCCTTTTATATTTATTTTTGTTACAACAGCAACGTCAATGATTTTCTTCGGTAAAGGGGATACGACGTGGTTTAAATGGGGACTTGTTCATATTACAGAAGAGAGCTTCTTTCGTGGGCTTCATATAGGATTTCGAGCATTAACCTTTGCTTGCCTTGGCATCACTTTTGCTTTGACGACTCGACCGGTTTTCCTTTTTTATTCGTTGATGCAGCAATTGAAGCTCTCACCAAAATACGCTTATAGTTTTATGGCTGGCCTGCGCCTTATCCCAATCATGATCGATGAATTTCAAACAATACGCTATGCAATGAAAGTTAGGGGAGTGGAATCAAAGCGTGGGATGAAAGGTTTTTATGAAAAACTTCGTTCTTATGCTATTCCGATGTTGTCACAAAGTATTCGTCGTGCACACCGCATTGCAGTAGCGATGGAAGCAAAGAGATTTTCACAAGTGAAAAATAGAACATATTACTATCACATATCGTTCTCCAAATTTGATATATCATTTGTTATTTACTTTGTTGCGATGATTTCTGTTGCTTATATCATAAGTAACCAGTATCCATATTTTCCAATTACAGATGTGAGGTACAATTAAACGATATTAGAGGAGGATTTGTATGATGGAAATTGCAAGTATTGTTTCAGCATTAAATAAAGTAAGAGAACGACAGCCACTTGTGCATAATATTACTAATGTTGTCGTTACTAATTTTACGGCTAATGGGTTGTTAGCAGTTGGAGCATCGCCAGTGATGGCATATGCAAAGCAGGAAGTTGCGGATATGGCAAAAATAGCAGGTACACTCGTCTTAAACATTGGTACCTTAAACGAAACTGAGATTGAAGCAATGATTATAGCAGGAAAATCAGCAAATGAACATGGTGTGCCAGTCGTATTTGACCCAGTTGGTGCTGGAGCAACAGCGTATCGAACAGAAACAGCTAAGCGTATTATAAACGAAGTACAGGTAGCAATCGTACGTGGTAATGCTGCTGAGGTTGCAAACGTCATTGATGAAAAATGGAATATAAAAGGCGTAGATGCTGGAGAAGGTGCTGGTGATGTAGTAGATTTAGCACAAAAAGCAGCACTAAAATTGAATACAACAGTTGTCATTACAGGACAAAGTGATGTCATTACAAACGGAAAGACGACTTATATTGTGAACAACGGTCATCAAATGTTAACAAAAGTTACTGGAACAGGCTGTTTACTCACTTCAGTGATTGGTGCTTTTGCAGCGGTAGAACAGGATGTTGTTAAAGCAGCGGTATCGGCAGTGGCCTATTACGGTGTTGCTGCAGAAATAGCTTATGAGAAACAAGGCTTGAATGGTGTGGGCAGCTTCCAAATTGAATTATTGAATCAGCTACATAAAGTCAATAAAGAAGAATTAGTAAATAAGGTTGTCTGTCATAAGGAACAATAATTCACGGTTAACAATTAGGTGGGGTGTTATTCTCTCATTATTTTATCTGACTAGTATTTTTTAAAGTGTATTACATAATGGTCGATGCTGGCGATAAAATAACATGTTGAATATAGTAAATGCTTTGCTAACTCGGTGCTTTTTTCAATTATATTTGAGTAATTTATGTATTAACTATTTTTTTTCCGTCTTTTGAGAAGAAAAGATGCAGACTTGTTTAGCTCGTATTTAGAAAAAGCAACAATTAATGAAAAACAGCACTTATTATAAACAACAAAACACTTATTTATCCAATTACCACGTACTTCTATGATTGTGAAAAATTAAAACCGTCCTTTTAATAAAATGTACCCTATAGAGTAGACACTTAAAAAAAGTCTCCCTATAGGGTACATTTTTGTATAATGGAGAAACACAACTAGAGAAATACTTCGGATTGGAGAAAACTATGAGTAAAAAG
>NZ_JBPXRQ010000063.1:0-19664 GCF_051842895.1 Cytobacillus sp. Hm23 | reverse complement strand
CTACCATTGACATAATAAAAAAATACATTGAAGAACAAGGTGAATGAAGACCTTAGCGACTAACCCCCACTAAATCAAATAGATTTTGAAGGGGAATGCGTCGCTATTTTTTTGTTCAAATTTTATATTCTTCTATTGTATTGATAGCCCGCTTAGGTAGCCTAATAGAATAACATACTGCAAAAATATTATTGCTTAATACTTCCTTAATGGACAATCCCAATCAGATCTAATTGCAGCATCTACATATTCTCTCAAGTGTTTTACATCATTTGAATCAAGCTGAATGGGGGCAAGCGTAACATAGCATACGTTTGAGGTATAATTAATTGCAACTCTTATAACCTCACTCTCAGATGCATCTTCATAAAGATGGTCATAAATAAAATCACCTTTGTGGGGGATTACATTGGAACTAAAATGCTTGTAGATCTTCTCATATTTGCTATCATCTTGTAACTGTATGATTTGTTTTAGTGCAATCTTCATTATAAAATTCCCCCTCAATATTTACGAAATACTTTCTATTCGAAACAAAACACTATAACTCTAAATATAGCAACTAACCTTTATCCTCTGTTTTTGGAACTACCGTAACAAAGTTTACGATAAGAGCCTTTGCAAAAAAAGTAAGTTAAAAACCGCATCATCAATTGATCCAATTGTTCTCAATTTGAGCTTATGACCTCACCTACAATGAAATTCTCTTATTACAACATGTATTTTATAACAAATGTAATTGTTTGTAATCTATAATCATACCTACTGTGTTTATATAAGCCAAAAATTTCTTATAAAAAAGGCGTGTCTTTTCTATAACAGAAACACGCCACAAAGAATAACTAAAACATGATGCTAGATGATTTTACAACGAATCATTGAAGATCTTTTATTAATTTTGTAAGCTCTTTAAATCTAACATCAAGTTCCTCATACTCTTTGTTTTCTGGAGCCATACAGCTAAGCTTCCCTAAAACTTCTTGTCGTTCGGTATCAAGTGTTAAACGTAATTCTTCATTATCATCTCTTGTGGATAAAGATTCCTTATTATTAATTTGCTTATAAATAGTATGATTTGAAAATACGAGTTTAGCGTTTGTTGTTCTATGAAGAAAATAACGATCATGTAACACAACCAATAGAGTGCCATTATACATTTCTAATGTTTCTTCAAGTTGTTCACGAGAAGGCAAATCTAAATGGTTCGTGGGTTCGTCTAGGATGAGTACATCTTTTTCTTCTAGAATATATTTCATTAATTTACACTTCACACGCTCACCCATACTCATGTTTTCAATCGGTTCTGTCCACTGACGATCAAGGAATCCTAAATGTTTCATTAAATTACGTACGTGCCCTCTCTCTTCAAATGACTCTTTGTCGAATAACTGTTTGGGAGTTTGAAAAAGAGGCAAGTCAAATACCTCTTGAGTTAAATAGCCGATATTTGCTGCTGAAGAAACCCATATATCTCCTTTAGTAACTACTTCTTTTCCAGCAATCATATTTAAAAAGGTAGTTTTCCCACTACCATTTGGACCTAAAACTGCAACCTTTTCTCCATGCTGAATGGTAAAATTAGCATCTTTAAAAAGCTTTTGGCCTTCAAAAGATTTTGCTAAATTTTTAACTTCTAAGAACCGCTTCCCGACTTTATGGTTTGCTGTTAATGAAAAATTAATTTGGTACTCAGCCTTAGGTGCCTCAACTTTCATTTTTTCAAGTTCTTTTGCAAGACGTCTTTCTTTTGATTTTACCTGTGCATCCATTCGCTTAGCTTTTACTCGATAATATTCTTTAAAGCCTTCCTGTTTTGTTGATTGAGCATGGGCAGACTTTGCCCATGATGTTAATTGGCTCATTTGACCTTCTATTCGTTTTATCATTTTTTGTTGTTTCTCATATTCACGCTGTTGAGTTAGTCGCTCTCTTTCACGATATTCCAAAAAACTGGTGTAGTTACCACAATGACTAATAAGTGTTTGATTTTCAATTGACCATATTTTTATTACTACTTTATCCAAAAAATAACGATTATGTGATACGAGAATAATAGTACCCTTATAACTTTTAAGCTTTCTTATAAGGAAGTCCAAACTCTGTTCATCCAAGTGGTTTGTTGGTTCATCGAGCAATAAAATGTCAGCATTTTTTGCTAGACCTTTGGCAAGACGGGCTTTTAATTTTTCTCCTCCACTTAAATTCAAGTAGTCACAGCTTGGAACATTCCAACTCTTTAATAACACTTCCTCTTGAGGAGTAACCTCACCAAGAAAAAAAGACTCTTTTTCTTGTTCAACCATAGTAATTGTTAGATCATTTTGTACGTGTTTTATATGTCCTCTTGTTGATGGAAGGTCGCCGTTCAGTAATTGTAATAAAGTTGATTTACCGGCACCGTTTTTACCTATGATTCCGATAATATCCCCCTGTTGTACATTCGTATTTATATTTTCAAAAATATTATGATCTTCAATTTCAACTTTTATATTTTGTAATTGCAGTAGTTCTAACATAAAAAATCACCCTTCTTTTTCAGGGAGAATAAAAAATCCTCCCAAATAATTTTGGAAGGATTAGTCAAAAAGCATTTTTGCCGTACTCAAAAAAGCTACTTATCATTACAGCTCTTTAGTATATAGAAAAATGGGCAGACTAATCCTAAGTTTTTATTATTTGAAATATATAATTCCAAAAGCTAAAAGTTAGGTTAGTTAACCATTGTCCACCCATCATTCCTTTCTTTTAATAGTAAATATAATTTTAACACTATACCATGGGTTATTCAACAATCTGCAAATTTTGAAAAAATTAAGCTTATCTTTTTCTAGACTAGTTCCAGTTTGTTTGAATTAGATGCTTCAACTATTACAACACTTAACTTATTTTTTGAAGGCGATGTCCATTGAAATGGATATGGCCATTATTGCTATGAAACTACTTTAATTTGAGGAATACCTATCTTTATATTGAAATAGGCTCTTATTATTTCTTAAACGCCTATTAGTAGATTACATGTAATCGCTTCAAAGCTTCATTTACTGCCCAACTTTGATGTTCATGAAATAAGTACTTAATTGCTTTTGATGGTTCAATCCATTTTAGAAAATGGTCTTTTTCTATTGGTTTACTTGTTTCCTTACCAATATCACATATATAAAAATAACCTTCACTGAAATAGTACTTTAATTCATTAGTTGAATAAAAATACATATTTGCACACCCTATAAAACCACCAATTATAATGTCCATTCCCATCTCTTCTTTGGATTCTCTTCTTAAACTGTTTTTCGGGTAGCTAGGTTGATATTAGAATGAACCTTGTATCTTCATTCTAACCATTTCATTACAGTGAGCTAAGAGTATCTTCATTGCTTGTTCTATTAATTCAGTACTTTTACATGCTCTCTTCAAGTCTAGCTACCCATTTTAGTCAAAGAATCATTTATGAATTTTCCATATATCTTTATCCATTATTTCAATCACTTTTTTTGAGATTTCGTCTATTTCACATAAAATTTTTGAGTTTTTTTCTTCCTGAACATTATTAATATGAGTGTTTCTTTGTACTTCATTCTTAGGATTTTCCATATTAATTATCAACTCCTTTATATGGTTTTGCCAACATCATGTTGGCTACGGTTATTTAAAGTAATTTTTATGATGTAATTTTTTTCTATTCACTTTTAGAAAAATGTCCTACTCCCGTAAAAGTACGAAAGACGTTACTCTATAAAGAGTAACGTCTTTCAAACCTAAAATATTAAATTAATAGCCTATCAACCACCTGGGCTAACCTCATCAGATTTTAAAGGTATAACTTTTACCTTTAGTTTATCAATATTGATAATTAGAGAATCTTCTTTAAGTTCACCATTTGCTGCACTTACATTTTGAGTATTTATAGTTAATGCTAAGGTAGCAACTATACATAAAGTCATCGTAAAAAATAACACTTTCTTAAACATAAAGACTTTTCACCTCCGCGTAGTATAATGCATTTACAGGATACTTGTCTTGCCCAAGCTTTAGAAGAGCTTCTTTTGGTAACATTCCAAAAAATCTGTCTCCTCCTTGCTTAATATATAATTCTAACGACATCCAGTGATATTTTGCATCGTCAGTAGCAAGACCTCTCAACCAAAGTCGTTGAGCTCGTGTTCCCTCTTCATTGTCAAGATGATCTATAAGATTTAGAGCTTCTTCTTTTCTTGAATGTTTTATAAGCCAATAAGCCTTATTTTGTTCGTGTTCTATTTCTTCTATGTCTATATCCATGTTTACATGAATTTTAAGGAATTGAATTTTTTTAACAACTAATAATGCAGCGTTATCCATCCCTATTTGTGTATAAATATCTAATGCTTTTTCAAAATACTCTATTGCTTTTTGAGCATCAATATATGCCCAAGTCCATCCCAATGTAACATAGCTATAAGCCTTTGTTTTGAAATTTAAAGCAAATTCTAAAGGCTTATATGAAAATTTTCTAGCTTCCTCAAAGTTACAATTTCTTAAATTTATAGTTTGTTGTAACTCATAATACTTAGTTTCTGAGAAAGACTTGTAATGGGAATCTTCAATACCATTAATTAATGTTTCGATTCCTACTAGCTCTTTCAGCGATTCAGTAAAGTACTGTAAATCATGATATATGTATGCAATAAGTATTCGCTTATAAACTGTACTAAATAAATCACTATCAGGTATCTTATAGTTTGCGGCTTCATCACATAACTCTAGTAGCTTGTTTTTTTGTTCTTCATGATTATTTTCAGCGTTTCTAGGGTCGTTCCAACTTTTCATGCTTTTTATTAACTCTATTTTTCGCTTGTAATTTATATGAGTTAAGGTTCCGTATCTCTTTAAATTCGGATTATTTTGATAGTTTAATGCAATATTTGTTAGTTTCTTAAGTTCCTCAAGAAAGTTGTTTTGGTCGCAGTACATCATCGCTGACATAATCAATTCTGGCTTCTCATCTATCTCCTTAATAAATTGTAGCATAATCTGTTTTTCATGAAAAGTATTTGCAAGAGTATCAAAGGCTCGAACACAAACTAAAACCCAGTAAAACTTAGCAACTTTTTTCCCGTTTAAATACTTATTTAGCCACTTTTCTTCTATTAAATTGTTCTCATGTTTATCTTTACCGACCATTTCTCTAATTTTCACTTGTGTTATTTGATGCTTCAACATCAATTCTTTTAATATTTGACCAGACGTTAGTTCTCCGTTAATCAACGTATTACTCACAATATTGCACCCTCTCAAATCAAAAATTTAACAAGCTAACCTCATCCTTTACTGATAAGATTAGCTTAGCCGTCGCTTATATAAGGAATATGGAGTTAACTGTGTTTATAATTGAGTACTTAAATTTATGTTAAAAATTCATTCATTACATATTATTCTTAAGAAAATATTAATTTTGCTATATATATTAATTCTAGTACATCAAATAATTCATTGAAAACGTCATATTTTGCGCTAAAAGACCATTTTATGTCATTTAGTGAAGGTTTTTATGTTTTTCCTTTGATTTTCATAAAGTATAATCAATATATTTATTTTCTAGAGACAAACTTACAAAAGATGCCTATAAATTTTATGAGGCATAAATCCAGCTTGAATATGATGAAACACAAGGGGGAATATTTTAAACTTCCTATTTATTTCAACATTAAACATTCAGCTTTTCCGATGTATCATAAAACAAACTTTCACATACCCTTTTTATGCACTACGTTAGACTAATGATCGTATTCTATAAGGAAGCTGTTTTGTGTATAGTTGGTTGCTTGATTCAAATTAAAACAATTAGTTGAATTTCGGTTTGATGAAATGAAGTACTACAATTGTTAGTTGTAAATTTTATGTACACAAAAATAAATCATTGAGGAAAAAGGTGAATAGCATGTTCAACAGTCGGTGGCAACGTCCCCGTTATCAAACACCTCAAAACTATCCATTTAAAAAAAATAAATGCTGTGTATATCAAGACAGAAACAATCCCAATGGACCTACATATGGGATTTGTGTTCCCCTATTTGTAAAATGCCATGTAGCTGAAAATGGTTTAGTTAAAATAGCAGAATATGAAGTACCATTTAATTGTTTTGGCTGTGTAATGTATGGAAGATAAATCTCTTTATTACATGTATATTTCATTAAAGGGTATAGTAAATATATATGCTTAATGAGGTGGTTTTTTTGACAAACAAATCTTATAATAGACATTCTTCTTTACTGGATATACTAATGATTTTCATTTCAAATCACGTGCGTTTTATATTTATTTTCATACTTGGTGTGCTGTGGTTTCGTGATCATTTCAGCAAAAAAATCGTTATAAATTCAGTTGTATCAGTTGTAATCACTTTAATTACGAACACTTTAATAAAGTTATTTGTCTATAAGCCTCGACCTTTTATTTATAACCGTGTAGGAATACTCATACCCTCTAAAAAGGATTCTTCGTTTCCAAGTAAACATACTATATTAGTATTTGCCGTATCAACTTCTATCCTCCTCTATGAACGAACCCTTGGGTGTCTCATGTTAGGTCTTTCAGTGTTAACAGGTATTTCTCGCGTATGGGTTGGTCATCATTATCTTTCTGATGTGATTGGAAGTGCATTTATAGGAAGCTTAACAAGCATAATAGTTGACAAAGCTTCTGGGATTTATAAGCGTTTTATATACAATTGTTATTGAGCCATATACTTAACTTAAAAGAAGATGATTGCTTTAAAAATGCAATCATCTTCTTTATGCTATTATTAATTACAATGCACTTCTGATGTAGAACAATCTGAATTTATATGATCAATTTGTATCGTCGTATGGTTAATATGGTACTTATCTTTTAATAATTTTGTTGCTTCATTCAATACCCTCTCATAATTATCACAATCTCCTATTTTAATGTGACAACTTAAAGACAAAAAGTCGGAGCTTATTGCCCACACATGTAAGTCATGAACATCAATGACATGAGAGATAGACAATAGCTGTTCTTTAATATCCCCTACATCAACTCCTGGAGGGCTTCCCTCCATTAATATGTGTAAAGAATCTCTCGTTACCCTCCATGCGCTTATAATGATAAGAATTGCAACAAGAACACTAGCAATCGGATCGGCCAAATTCCAACCAAAGAACATGATAAGTAAGGCAGCTATGATCGCACCAACTGATCCTAATAAATCCCCTAACACGTGTAAAAATGCACTTCGGATATTTAGATTGTCACTCGTATCCCCTTTTAGAAGAATAAAGGCTACAATAATATTTACGAGTAGTCCAATTGATGAAATAATTAGCATACCTTTACTAATTACATGAGGTGGTGCCAAAAGTCTGTTATATGCCTCCCAAAAAATATAAATAGATATAATAACTAAAGTAACTCCGTTTAATAGTGCGGCTAATATTTCAAATCGCCTATATCCAAAAGTTTTCTCTAATGTTGGTTGCTTTTCTCCAAACTTCATTGCCAAAAAGCTTAACCCTAGTGCTGCTGCGTCACTTAACATATGCCCTGCATCTGATAATAGTGCCAAGCTATTTGTTAGCACTCCTCCGATTACTTCTATAATCATATACGTACTAATGATAAAAAAAGATATTTTTAACGTCTTTTTATTTACATTATGCGTGTGACTATGACCGTGATCATGATGAGCATGTGAATGTCCCATGGCGTTACCTCCAGAAAAAGTTTGTGTGAGTATTATTCTTTTCAATTAGCTGTTTTCTCATTAATTTGTTGCTTTTCGTACTATAAGCCAAACACGTACACAACTAGAGTTCGTGGCATCTTTCGTTCTGTACAACAATGACTAACCATGTAAAACCACTTTTTCGGCATTAATTGGATAACTATAGCCACAAAGTTTACGAAAAGATCCTTTCAATTATTACTTCATTACACATTTATTTAATATATGATCATCTATTCATATATTAAATATATAGTCTTCACATTTAAAAGTCAATGGTTTATTATACAGCTTTAGCGTTTAAATCATATAGTAAGTATATCTTATTACACACGTATGAGACAAAGTTTCATACCATATATATGAATAAGCTTCTTATTACATTGAAAGGAGTATTCCGTATGCTCGATACGATCGATTGGAAACTTATCTCCTTTGTCTCATATACATTATTCCATGAATACGTCACTTACATTAGAATTCCGCAAATCTGTTATTGGGAAAATACAAAACAAGACGCAATTAGAAAAGAGTAAATAAAGCTAGAGGCTGGGACATAACTTAAGTGTTTAACTAAAATTCCGAACAAAGTAATAACTTAGCGGATGAAATATACGTAGACTCCTGCGGGATGAAAAGCAACGGCTAGACCCCGCAGTGCCTGGCACGAGGAGGCTTGCCAGCTTCCCGCGGAAAGTGGAGTATATTTCAGGAGCGACGTAACTACAACTACAACCATTGTTCGGTTTCTATTTAGTTAAAATACTTTTGTCCCAGCTTCAAACATTTTTCACATAACATGTTAATGTTGAAAACGTACTTATTACATCATTGCTTATTTATTTTTTGTTTTATTCATTTGATCCAAATATAAGTTACGTAAGGTTGATGTCTTATAAAGCTCTAACCTTCTCCTTTCAGTCGGGTGGATATTTATCCCCATGTTTTTCAATTGCTTTACGTACCAACCTTTTGAACCAGGATATGCCATACATCATTCCCCTTTCTCCTTATCGCTTGTCCTATATATATGCATTAAAGAACAGGAGAATGACCATCATATTTTTATTTCAGTCGTTTTAGACTATCAGTTGTTAAAACTTGCTGCATTTCCTTCTAAAATATAAGTACGTATACATCTAGCGTTCTTAGCATCTTTTCTCATTTAAATTGAAGTCAATTGCATGAAATTATTAATTGCTGTTCTCAATAGCAACTGAGTTTAGGAAAAGAGCCTACCAAAAAGATTGAGTAAACTCTCGAACACCTTTACTTGAAAATTATATGTATGGAGGTATTCAAGATAGATTTTCTTATCAAGTAATAGTTTACACATCACTTACATGGTTTATTTTATCCCTGTTTCCCATTGTTTTTTCGTAATAATATACAACTACACAACTAGAGTACATAGCATAACGGTAACTAAATTATGAAAACATCACTTGAGGATCTACTAATTTGGTAACAATAACAACACAGCTTACAACAAGAACTATTACTTTACTATCATGACAGGACAGTTAGCTCGCTTGGCAACTTTATGGCTCACACTTCCTAATACCATTTCTTGAAATGTATTGAGCCCCCTACTTCCAATAACAACAAGGTCAAACCCACCATTATTCGCATATTTTACAATACTTGGTCCAGGTTCACCGTGAATCATTGTTGTCTTTATTTCCTTATTAATTATTCGATAACATATATCCTTTGTTGCTTGCAATCTTTCATTTCTTGTTGATTCAATATCGTGAGATTCAATGTTTCTTAACGCGTCTGATTTAGCTGTCTCATTGTCAACAATATATAAAATCTCAATTGTTGCGTCTTCGATTTCTTTTGCTAAAAATGCTGCTTTTTCTGCCGCACGTATTGCATGATCAGAACCGTCAGAAGCTAGTAATATTTTTTCAAACAATATATACACAACCCTTCACAAATGGATATGTTAAGTATATAAGAACAGCTAATAGAATAAAAGAAAATAGAGTAGGTTTTTAGTTCCCACTCTATTGTATAAGTTGTAAAAATTGTTTAGTACGCTCTTCTTTTGGTCTACTGAATATTTCTTCAGGTTTGCCAGACTCGATAACCTTGCCGTCATCCATAAAGATGACTTTATCGGCAACCTCTTTTGCAAATCTCATTTCATGAGTAACTACAACCATCGTCATACCTTCACTAGCTAAATCTTTCATCACCTTAAGGACTTCTTGAACAATTTCTGGGTCCAATGCAGAAGTAGGTTCATCAAAAAGCATAACATTAGGTTCCATCGCGAGTGCTCTCGCAATACCTACCCTTTGTTGCTGCCCACCAGAGAGTTGAAATGGATAATAATCTATCTTATCAGCTAATCCAACTTTAGTTAGGAGAGATTCGGCTGTTTTTCTCACTTTATCCTTCCGAAGCCCTTTTACAATGACAGGCCCTTCCATTACATTTTCAAGTGCTGTTTTGTGCGGAAACAAATTATAGCTTTGAAATACCATGCCTGTATTTTTTCTAAAAGAAGCTATTTGCTTTTGCTTCAACTTGTTAGAAAAATCTAATGTATCCTCAGCTATTGTTATACGACCCTTAGATGGAGTTTCTAATACATTTAAACAACGTAAAAGTGTTGTTTTTCCTGATCCCGATGGACCGACGACGACGACAACCTTCCCTTTAGGAATATCTAAATCGATTCCTTTTAACACTTCTAACTGGTCGAATGACTTATATAATCCGCTGATTGAAATCATCTACTTTTCCCCTTCTTAATGTATTATCTCACTACATACCTATCTAGCCTGCGCTCTACTCTGTCTTGAATTAATGAAAGAATAAAACAAATGATCCAATATAATAATGCAGCTTCAGTGTATAGTAGTAAAAACTCATAGTTTGTTGCAGCAATTTCTTGAGCCCTTCGAAACATTTCGGTTACCAAGATTAACGATGCTAGTGATGTATCTTTTACAAGACTAATAAATGTGTTTGATAATGGTGGAATCGATACTCTTGTAGCTTGAGGTAAAACAATTCTTGTTAATACTCTAGAGTATGACATACCAATCGAATACCCAGCTTCCCACTGACCTTTAGGAATAGATAATATAGCTGCGCGAATGATTTCTGATGAATATGCACCTACATTCAATGAAAAACCAATAACAGCAGACGGAAATGGGTCAACAATAACTCCAATATTAGGCAAACCATAAAAGATAATAAATAATTGCACTAAAAGTGGTGTACCTCTTATTATTGAAATGTAAATTCGAGCTACAATTTCCAATACTCTAATATTAGATATCCTCGCTAGAGCAGTAAGGATTGCTAATATAATTCCGAAAAAAAACGACCAAAGTGTTAATGGAATCGTAGAATCCAAAGCTCCCTTCACCAATGGGAGAAGGGAACTTTGAGCGATATCTACTATTTTTTCTAATCTTTCTGGATTAGTTAGGATATTACTTAAGTACATTTTCACCAAACCATTTCACTGAGATTCTTTCATACGAACCATCATCAATCATTTCAGCTAAAGCCTCATTTACGGCTTCAACAAGTGTTTCATTACCTTTTCTAAATGTTAGTCCACTTTCGCCAGCGTCTTCAGATGTAGCTACAATTTTGATTGGTGCATCAGGACGTTGCACTTGAAAATCTAGAACTGAAAGCTTGTCGTTAATCGTTACATCTACACGTTTAGATGTAATTAGTTCAATTGCTTGGTTAAATCCTTCAACTCCTACAAGTTCTGCTCCATTTTCCTTTGCAATATCAGCATAGTTACTAGTTAAGGATTGAGCTGCTTTCAGCCCAGAAATGTCAGCAAAGTTAGCTACTGCATCGTTATCTTCACTCGTTACTAAAACAGCTGCAGATGTGATATAAGGATCAGAGAAATCATATTTTTCTAAGCGATCCTCTCTAATTCCAACTTGATTTGCAATCATATCAAATCGTTTAGAATTTAAGCCTTCAAACATAGCATCCCATTGTGTTTCTAGAAATTCTGCTTCTACCTCTAAGCGCTTAGCAACTTCCTTTGCAATCTCTACATCAAAACCTGTTAATTCACCACTATCATCATGAAAAGTAAATGGAGGGTATGTTCCCTCTGTTCCAATCTTTAATACGCCATCTTCCTTGATTTTTTGTAGAAGATCGGTTGTTTCTTCGTTAGTAGCTTCATTGTTTTCTGTATTTCCACTACCACTCGTTCCTTCATTTTGTTCAGCTGTTCCACATGCAGCTAGAACGAGAGTTAGTCCGAATATGAATGTTAAACCTAATATAAGCTTTTTCATTTTTAATCCCCCAGTAATTTTATCGGATTTTAATAATATGTTAATTAAGTATAGCTAGATTTCATCTTTTGTCAACGGATTTGAATTATACAGACTTTTCGAAACACATATTATTATTTCCATTGTTTAATATTTTTATTTTACAAAGACTCTTTTCGTAAACTTTGTTGGTATTTTTATTAAATATGGACAGAATGATGAGCTTTATGATGCTCATATATTTCCACGAACGTTAGGTGTAGACGTGCTTATGTCTAAGTCGCTTTTTTCGTAGACTTTTTTGTTACTTGGAGTGAATTTCGTGGAATTGTTAATGTTAAGTTGCCACGAAAGTAACTAAATGTTTGCAGGTTTTGTTTGCCAGCAGAAATACACCATTTATATAACCAAGCGTTGCTGTATTATTAGATCAAATCTACTCACTTATTCGATATCCCTTACGTTCTTTTTCGTGAATTAACATATTTATTCCTAAAAAAAGTTTGACAATTTTGTGACAAAAGATAGAATATTCTTATAAGGGGATGAAAATATATGAAGAAAAAACCACTTGAGTCACTATTGTTTATGAAAAAAATAACAAGTGTAGGATTAATATTAGGGTGTATTGTTTTTTTATTTAGTTTTTTTGTAAGCGGTATCAAAGGTGATTACGTATTATCAATAGGGCTTAGCATTATGATATCTTCAATGATCCTTTTCGGGTTTGGTCTTAGTTTAAATCTCATGGAAGCCGTAAGTGATCGCAGTACCTCTTAATAATTTTAATAGTCATTTTTAGATAGTAATACCAATCATTTAGCCATTTACGATGCTCACATATAATAAAGGGTCAGACCTTACTCTATATCTCGAAAAGCATGCTAGGTAGTAGCAAACCTAGTATACCGATATAGAATATAAGATCTGACCTTTTTCGTTATGTTTATAAAGTTAATATTGTTAGAATCTAGTGTCATGAAGACCCGTGCTATTCAGTAATGATGTTGATGAAAGGCTGTTTCTTTTCGTACTAAGAATGATGGATTTCATAGAAAGACCCAACTTACTGCCCATTTTAGTAACAGTAGTAAAAGAGCCTTATGAAAAAGCCTTTAACTAATTTGGCTAGTCATTAATGTGCTGCATGGCCTGCTGTCAACACCCAAATAGAGCCTACAACAATAACAACAGCTATAAAAACTCCATAACCAATATTAATAATGTTAGCCTTCCCATCTTCCCCTTCGGTCATATGCATAAACATGAACAATTGTAGCCCTGCTTGAATAACTGCTAAAGAACCGATGATCCACATAATTACATTAAACGATAAGTTCGTTTTAAGAGCTACTCCCGTAGCTATAAAGGTTAGTACGATGGAAGATATGAAACCTAATACGTGCCCAGTAGGAAAACGATTTGTTTTACTTGCCATAAATCACACCATCCCTTTTAAATACACAAATGTGAAAATAAAAATCCAGACGACATCTAAGAAGTGCCAGTACAAGCTAATGATGAATGTTTTTCTAGCAGTAACAGGTGTTAAGCCTCTTCTTAGTAACTGTATAATAATGATCGTTACCCAGCCGATTCCAACCGTTACATGGAGTCCGTGTGTACCTAGGAGCACGAAGAAGCTTGATAAGAAAGCACTCGTTTGCATCGTAGCACCTACACTAACATAATGGATGAATTCAGTAATTTCCATGTATACGAACCCTACGCCAAGTAATACTGTAATAATAAGCCATGTAAGCAGGCCTTTTAGGTTTTGTCTTCTCATTTCAAATATGGCCAATCCGCAAGTAAAGCTACTCGTTAATAGCAATAAAGTTTCAATCATGACATCCTTAATTTGAAAAATATCTTCGGGTCCTGGTCCACCTGCTGTACGTCCCCCCAGAACACCGTATACCATAAACAATGTAGCAAACAAAACAATCTCAGCACCTAAGAAAATCCAAAAACCAAAAATATTCATACGATCTTGCTCTGTTTGATATTCAAGTGGTAAGGAAGTATCAACCTTTGCTGACATGATTGTTCACCTCTTCTGCTTTATTTCTCCAAGATTTTTCAGTCTCTTTTATTTCTTTTACAGGTATATGATAACCATCGTTATAATCAAACGAACGAATGATCAGCCCCGCGAAAATACCCACTGCCGCTATTGCTGCAGCAATATGCCATTCAAATACGAGGAAGAATCCTGCTATACCGAAAACAACAGCCATGTAAAATGGAAGCCCTGAATTGCTCGGCATATGAATTTCTTCAATCTCATTATCCTTCAGATCTAGTCCTTCTTTGTTCTTCTTCATGTGCCAAAAAACGTCCAATGATTTTACTTCTGGTAGTTTTGCAAAATTATAGTATGGTGCTGGCGAAGCTGTTGCCCATTCTAATGTTCTAGCATCCCACGGATCATTTGAAACATTGCGATCAGCATGGCGTATGCTCCAATAAATGTTATAGCAGAATACAGCAAATCCAATAGCAAGTATGGCTGATCCGATCGCTGAAACTAAGAACAGTGGTGCAAAACCTGATTCTACTGAAAAAGTATATGAGCGTCTTACTGCACCATCTAACCCTAATAAAAACATTGGGAAGAAGGTTAAGTTAAAACCAATCACAAATAACCAGAAATGATATTTTCCTAGTCTCTCATTTAGCTTAAAGCCAAAGATTTTAGGCCACCAATAATATAGACCTGCAAATACGGCAAACACGACACCAGGTATTAATACATAATGGAAATGAGCGACAAGGAACAAAGTGTTATGGTACTGATAATCTGCTGCTGCCATCGCAAGCATAACCCCAGTTACACCACCGATAACAAAGTTTGGCACAAATGCTAAAGCCCATAACATCGCATTAGTAAATTTAATTCTTCCTTTTCTCATCGTAAATAACCAGTTAAATATCTTTACACCTGTGGGTACAGCAATTAACATCGTTGAGATAGAGAAAAATGAATTAACTGCTGCTCCGACACCCATTGTAAAGAAATGATGGACCCATACAAGCATACTCAAAAATGCTATACCGACAATTGAGAAAACCATAGATTTATAGCCAAATAGCGATTTTCTTGAGAAGGTTGCGATTACCTCTGAGAAAATACCAAAGGCAGGTAATGCTACAATATACACTTCTGGATGTCCCCACAACCAGAACAGATTTGCCCATAGCATATCTGATCCACCAGCAGACAATGTAAAGAAGTGAGTACCATACAAACGGTCAAATGTCATCAAGCCAAGTGCAACTGTAAAGATCGGAAATGCGGCTACGATAATGACTGATGTAATGAAAGATGTCCAAGTAAACATTGGCATTTTCATCAATGTCATACCTTTTGTTCTCATTTTTAGGATCGTGACAATAAAGTTGATACCTGTCATTAAAGTACCAATACCCGCAATTTGAATTGCAATGGCATAATAATTGTTTCCGATACCTGGACTAAATTCTTTACCAGCTAGCGGGAAATACGATGTCCAACCTGCATCAGGTGACCCACCTATGACAAAAGATATGTTAAATAGCATAGCGCCACTAAAGAATAACCAGAAACTTAAAGCATTTAATTGTGGAAATGCTACGTCCCTTGCTCCAATCTGGAGAGGAATGATCACGTTCATTAAACCGATTAAAAACGGCATAGCCATAAACAAAATCATGATCACACCATGAGTTGTAAATATTTCATTATAATGTTGAGCATCTAAAAATTCCATTTCAGGTCTAGATGTTTGGACTTTCATCAACAGACCATCCATACCACCACGGAAAAACATTAGTACTGCTGATAGGATATACATAATACCTATCTTCTTATGATCGACTGTTGTTAACCATTCAGTCCATAACCAGCGCCATTTTTTCAAATAGGTTACGACACCTATTATTCCAACCATGGTGAGTAAAATTGCAATTTGTGATCCGAGAATTAAAGGATCACCTGTTATAAAAAACTCATCCCATTTAATGCCCACCGTGATCACCCCCGTTTGTTTCTTCCATGTTCATATCATCATCTTTTTGAGTGTCAGTAGAATCATTTTTATAGTTGTCTTCTTCTGAGAATATCTTTCCTTGATAGCTATGATTCTTATATAATTCAGGATTTGTATACGTTTTAGAGTCCATATCAGCATGGTTAACCCACTCTAAGTGAGTATTAGAATATGTTAATCTACCTAAATGTGTTGGCAAAAGAAGCTCTTCATACTCCTCCTCAGTTAATTTAGGAGCCGTTTCCTGCACTTCCTTTTTCCACTCCTCGTAGTCTTGTGGCGTCTGTGCTAATACTTCAAATTCCATTTTCGCATAACCCCGTCCATTGAAGTTCGTATTTCTACCTTCAAAAGAACCAGGATTATCTGCGACAACAAATAAATCTGTTTCCATTTTATTCATTGTGTATATTTGTCCAGCTAAAGCAGGCACCCAAAATGATTGCATCGTTGAAGCTGATGTTAATTTAAAGTGAACTGGTCTATCAGCTGGAATATTTACATAATTAACTGTTTCAATTCCATCTTCTGGATAGCTAAAAATCCATTTCCAGTCGGCAGATGTCACATGAATGACAACTGGCTCTTGATCTTCGTAGCCTTCTGGAATTTTTTCAAGGTCATACAGTGTAGTTACCGTAGGAATTGTTAGAGCAACAAGAATAAGGACTGGAATGGCGGTCCAAATAATCTCTAGCAAAGTACTACCGTGTTCTTCAGGTGGTTCATAATCCATATTGTCTGGTTTTTCTCGATATTTCCAGACGATATATGCAAATAAACCGAACACAACAATAACAATTAAAAGCATCCATAAAATTGACTGATTAATTAAGTTAGCGATACTTCGTGCTGCAGGTCCTTGTGGATCAAGCACAACCAAATTTGTTTCACAACCACTTAGAAACAACACTGGGAGAGTTGTTAAAAACAACAAGACAAGTCCCTTGTTAAACTTCATGTTAATTCACCCCAAAAGTTAAGTATACTTACTAAAAATATCGTGAATATGTTCATTTCTTCACAACCGATTGTTCGGTTTTTCACAAACTTTGCTAATCTATATCAATAAGAACATTAACACTGTGTAAATAATGATAACATGATTTTATGAACACTTAAGTCTGTAATTGTGACAAAATACGCAAGGAATTTACTGGAGAAACTACATTTAATTTCACCATGATATTTAAAGTTATTTTACCGATCCTAATTTTCCTGTCATGCCTATTTTCGCAAATAAAAAATGTCCATTTTGGCTTGATATGACTCTTCTAGTAAGAGTGAAATGGATAGATGCTACTTGATACGAAGCCTTTGTCACAATATTCTAACCCGTTTTTTTTAGATGAAATTCGTACCGAAAACAACAATCACTGTGAAAACGTTATGATTTATAAAATCAACGTTCATCATCTAAAACTTATATACTCTGTAGTGATTCATATCACTAAATCACGTATTATCAATTGGTATAGTATTAAAGTAAATAAAAAAAAAACTTACACTATCATGTGTATTTTATAAAGTTGGTGGATTTTATGAACAAAGGTATGCATTCACTCTATGAATTAATTGGTGGAGAAAAGACTGTTCAACGTCTTGTAGATGCATTCTATCCAAAGGTTTATGCAAACAAAGATTTACAACCGTTGTTTAGTGGGGATATAAATGAAATAAAAAGAAAGCAACAAATGTTTTTAACACAGTTTTTAGGTGGACCCACCCTATACAGTAATGAGTTCGGACCACCTGCTATGCAGCATCGCCATCTACCATTTGAAATTACTCCTGTCAGAGCTCAAGCTTGGCTGAATTGTATGAAAGAGGCGTTTGAGGAAACGAAGTTAACTGGACATGCTGCCGACATGTTCTACGACCGACTGAGACAAGTGGCAGCAATAATGGTAAATACACATACCGAATAAACCTGAGTTTTTGTGAATGAGATGGAATTTAACCTCCACATACTTCGCAAAATCTATCTCAGAAGCATACTCAAAGAATGTTGAATAATAAAATTAAGCTGCTACGCAATGTAGCAGCTTAAGAATCCCATATATTAGTCCCAATTAGTAGCCCTAACACCATAAAGCTTGCGATGAATAGTGTCACAGATAATTCTTCCATCATGAACCCCCATTATGTACATTAATCATATTTATTACGTGCTCATAAAGTACTTTACTTCTATTTATATTAAGGTTAGCACGAACTATCATAACTATTGGCAGGGAAATTCAAACGTTTTATGTCAAAAATGTGAAAATTATTTGAACCTATTCATGTTTATTTGTAAGTGTTTTAATTCTATCTCTCAATTGACTGTCACGTAAAACTGATAATTCGAACTCATTTAAACTACTTGAAAGTTTAATTGATTCATAGATATTTAATTGATTAAAAAAGATGGCTAGCGCTGTTTGATTTCCATTTTTATCAGTCGCATATAGGGCTTTTGTCAATATATATAGGGTTGAACCACCTTTATGCCCTGCATGTTTCAACCATTGTTGATTAGCTGGATTTTCCATTAATCCTTCCATTACAGGATGTAATTGCTCTTGTACTTCAGCTGAAAAATATGCACGACTATTTATCTTTTCCATAATATGTGCATAGTCAAATGTTGTAGATGTACTAAACCGCTCTGAAAACATTCGATCAAAGTCACTATCATGCCAAGTTGAAAGATCTGCTTTTTGTTTATAAATGCTCGCATCATTACTTTTTAGCTTATTATGTATTTGATTAGCTAACTCTTTCCACTCTTCTGAAGGTAACTCTTTAAGCGTTTCTTTCACTTGTTGGAGTTCTTTTTTGCTTGTTATTCCTCCATAGTTATTAACCATTACTTCGTAAGGAATATATAAACTAGATACGAATGGATAGATTTCTCCATGATTATCTAGTCCCAATTTTTTTAATCGGTCATTAATTTGATATAATCCAAGCTTCATCATCAAAAATTCTGTATTTGTATTTGAACTAAACTGTATCATACCTTTTACAATTTCTTTAAGACTAACAGTGTCGTTTTGCATTAAGTCTTGTTCTTTCATATGCTCTAGCCAAGCATTGTGGGCACCTCCATCTGTATTGGGAACATAAAATTTTTCTAGCTCACTAATCTGTACAGTTTCATTTGTTTTGACTAAACCTTCAGCTGTTTGTTCCGCATACTCTATAGCGATAATCGTTTTTACTGTACTAGCTAAAGGCATGTTTTGACCAGACCGAATATCCCCTACTACCTGACCATTCTGAATTAAATAAAGAGATGATTTTTCTTTATTTTCCTCTAGGAACTTTAAAACATATTCAGTGCTTGGTGTATACATCCAGCGCCTTATAACCCACATAATAACAAGAAATATGATAACTGCTAAACCCAGAATCTTAAAAACTAGCTCCATTCCTTCACCTTCTCGCACTTTACATAATATTGCATATATATATTAATATAGCAAAGAAAATAAAACTTTCCAGAAAGAAGCATTACTTACATATGCGCGTGAACCTCTCCAACTAATTGTTACACAATTTGATGGAGCATCCCTTGTCTTAAATAGAGTACAAAACAAGCTATTAAGCCACCTTCGGTGACTCTAATGCCAAGTTAAGACTAA
>NZ_JBPXRQ010000062.1:0-5057 GCF_051842895.1 Cytobacillus sp. Hm23 | reverse complement strand
TGTCTGGTGGCGATAGCGAAGAGGTCACACCCGTTCCCATACCGAACACGGAAGTTAAGCTCTTCAGCGCCGATGGTAGTTGGGGGTTTCCCCCTGTGAGAGTAGGACGTTGCCAGGCATAATAATATTCTTATTACCGCGGGGTGGAGCAGTCTGGTAGCTCGTCGGGCTCATAACCCGAAGGTCGCAGGTTCAAATCCTGTCCCCGCAACCAAAGAAAATATATGGTCCCGTGGTGTAGCGGTTAACATGCCTGCCTGTCACGCAGGAGATCGCGGGTTCGATTCCCGTCGGGACCGCCATATATAACTGACTCAAACGAAACTAGATGTTTCGTTTTTTTGTATTTGTAAACTTGACAATAACAGTGTAGTTCATCTTTAAATATTTTTAGAACTAATGTATGTAGCTATATAGTGATAAAATCCTAAAAACCTAAAAACCTCAACTAACTGTTCTAATTTAGTAATAAAAAAGAAATAATGTTTATAAAGAAATATAGTTGTCTTTTCTTATTAAGAATTAAATCAGTATGACTAGATTTCGTGGTATTTCAACAATAAAAGGCTTAAAGACAATTTTGATGATCAAATAATCTTTATTAAAATGAATTTACTATATAAACGTGATGGAGTGGTATTTTATGAGTGTGATTGATGAATTTTCATTAATAAACAAAATTAAACCACAGGTTGTAAACCAATCATCTTTAATAATGGGTATTGGAGATGATGCAGCATTAGTATCATCTAAGGATAAGTTTGATCAAATAATATGTATTGATACGATGGTAGAAGAAGTCCATTTTAAGCGAAGTACCATGAAGCCCTATCATATTGGCTTTAAAGCTTTAGCAGCTAATATAAGTGACGTAGCAGCAATGGGGGGGATACCTCTCTATTATTTAATATCCATTGCTATACCTAAACATTGGAAGGAAGAAGATATTCTTGTCATATATGCAGGAATGAATGATCTAGCTAGAAATTATGATATGGATATGATTGGTGGAGATACTGTATCTACTAATGGTCCACTAGTTATATCGGTAACCGTCATTGGTGAAGTTGAAAAAGGAAAAAAACTTTTTCGAAGTAATGCTAAGGATGGTGATATCGTGTTTGTTACAGGGACGTTAGGTGATTCTTCTGCAGGGTTACAGTTGTTATTAAATAAGGGGATTAAATATTCTTATGAATTAACTGAAAAAGATTTAGTAAACAAACATCAAATGCCTTATCCTCGAGTGGAGGTTGGCCGTTTGCTGGCATGTTATAATAGGGTAGCGTTGAATGATATTAGTGATGGATTAGCTAGTGAAGCAAATGAAATTGCTGAAGCTAGCAATGTTTCAATATATCTTGAAGAAGGTCTTATTCCTTTAAGTAAACAAATACGTGATGTTTGTAGTGAGGAAGCTATAATCAAAGCTCTCTATGGGGGAGAGGATTACGAACTCATAGGTACATTGCCGCAGAGTGATTGGAACCATTTTGAGAAAGAATGTGTTAAACAAAATTATAAGGTAACAGCGATTGGACAAGTGAAATCTGGAACTTCAGAAGTTTTACTACAAACAAATGAAGGGAAAGTTAAACCGGTACAAAAAAAGGGATATAACCATTTTAACAATTGATAGGTGAAGAAGATGAAAACTTATGAAATTATAACTGATTCTGCTGAACAAACAATGAAAATTGCATACGAGCTAGCTAATTATTTGCACCAGGGTGATGTGATTGTACTAGAAGGTGATTTAGGTGCAGGCAAAACAACATTTACTAAAGGTTTAGCGAAAGGACTAGGGATTACAAGAAATGTAAATAGTCCTACTTTCACAATTATTAAGGAGTATCAAGGTAAAGTACCTCTTTATCATATGGACGTATATAGACTAGAAAATGGGTATGAAGATCTTGGATTTCAAGAATATTTCGAAGGAGATGGAATCACAGTTGTAGAGTGGGCTCATTTAATTGCTGATCAGTTACCAGTAGAACGGCTAGTAGTGAAAATTAATCATATGAGTGTATCTAAACGAAAGCTTATGCTAGAACCTATTGGCGTACGTTATGAACAAGTATGTAAGGAGATATTAAGCAAATGACAGTGTTAGCAATTGATTCTTCAAATGATGTGATGGGTATTGCTCTTGTTGACGAAAGTAAGGTTATTGGAGAAATAATTACAAATGTAAAAAAGAATCATTCGATTCGTGTAATGCCTGCTATTGAATCATTATTGCAGGACTGTAATATTTCAACAAAGGAACTATCGAAAATAGTTGTTGCAAAAGGACCAGGTTCTTATACTGGTGTAAGAATCGGCGTTACAATTGCAAAAACACTAGCATGGTCATTACAAATCCCACTTTCAGGCGTATCAAGCCTCGAAGTACTCGCAGCAAATGGGCATTTTTTTCCTGGATATATTTCACCGCTATTCGATGCCAGGCGGGGACAAATTTATACGGGATTGTATTCATATGAAGCTGATGGATTGCAGCAAGTGAAACAAGATCAAAATGTTCTCTCATCTGACTGGGCTAAGTCATTATCATCACTCGATAAACCAATATTATTGTTAGGTAATGACGTTGATTTACATAAAGAAGTAATGATTAGTGAGCTTAAGGATAAAGCAGTGTTTGCACCTGAGAGTTTAAACAATCCAAGACCAGCTGAATTAGCATTGCTAGGAATGCATAGGGAAAATGAGGATATTCACCAGTTTTCACCGAATTATATTCGCCTTGCTGAGGCAGAAGCGAAATGGTTAGAAGCACAGAAAAAAGAAAGTGGAGCTGCAAATGGAAACAACAACATTGTTTAGGTTAATGAATGTTGAGGATATTGAAGATGTACTGAAGGTGGAGGAGGCATCCTTTGCTACCCCTTGGAGTAAGGACATCTTTTTAAGTGAAATTAATAATAACAAATACGCCCATTATATCGTAGCGGAAGAAGACGGGCTAGTTATTGGATATTGTGGAGCATGGATTATAGTAGACGAAGCTCATATTACGAATGTAGCTTTGTTACCAGAATATCGTGGCAGGAAACTAGGGGAAGCCATGCTAAAGCAGCTGATGGATTTTGCAAAGGCACTTGGAGCAAAGACGATGACATTAGAGGTACGGGTATCAAATATAATTGCCCAATCGCTCTATCGCAAATTAGGATTTAATGATGGGGGAATTAGGAAGAATTACTATACAGATAACCAAGAGGATGCATTAATAATGTGGGTGAATATATAATGGAACAAATACAAAATCAAATTATTTTAGCAATCGAAACAAGCTGCGATGAAACTGCGGTAGCAATTATAAAAAATGGGTGTGAAATTTTAGCGAATGTTGTAGCATCCCAAATAGAAAGTCATCAGCGTTTTGGAGGAGTTGTTCCAGAAATAGCCTCTAGACATCATGTAGAGCAAATTACCATTGTGCTTGAAGAAGCGCTAAGGCAGGCGCAAATATCATATAACGAGATCGATGCAATTGCTGTTACTGAAGGACCAGGATTAGTCGGAGCCTTGTTAGTTGGTGTCAATGCTGCGAAAGCTATTGCTCTTGCGCACAACATTCCTATCATTGGGGTTCACCATATAGCTGGACATATTTATGCAAATCAACTAGTATCTGAAATGAAATTTCCACTTATATCATTGGTTGTTTCAGGTGGGCATACAGAATTAGTATATATGGAAAAACACGGATCATTTAAAGTAATTGGAGAGACACGTGATGATGCTGTAGGTGAAGCTTATGATAAAGTTGCAAGAACATTGGGATTACCATATCCAGGTGGTCCTCACATTGACCGACTAGCTCATGAAGGAGAAGCCACGATTAAGCTTCCTCGAGCTTGGCTTGAAGAAGGGTCTTTTGATTTTAGTTTTAGTGGATTGAAATCTGCAGTGATAAATACGTTACATAATGCGAAGCAACGTGGTGAGGATTTGGAAACTAAAGATATCGCGGCAAGCTTTCAAGCAAGCGTAATAGATGTATTAGTCACAAAAACGATGTTAGCTGTTGATAAGTATAATGTCCAACAAGTATTATTAGCTGGTGGTGTAGCTGCGAATCAAGGATTAAGAGCTGCTCTTAAAGAAAAATTTTCGTCAACGGATGATGTAGAATTAATTATTCCTCCGCTATCTCTATGTACAGATAATGCGGCAATGATTGCAGCAGCAGGTAGTGTTTTATATAAACAAGGAAAGCGTTCGGACATGGCTTTAAATGGGAACCCTGGCCTTGATATTGAGCAATAGTAAAATGAATAATAACATAACAGTGTTATAAAAGACCGTGATTCTTCCTAAGGATATGGTCTTTTTCCACAATTTTATCCACAGAAAAAATACTATTGTGGAAAATTAGTCATAAAAGCTAGTTTAAAAGCACTTTTGAAGAAAGTGAATAAGTGGATAACTTTGATAAAAACTGTGGATAATGTGTAAAAGTCAGTGTATAACATACATTACAATGAATTATTTGTGGATAACTATGTGGAAGAGTCAACTACAATCCACATGAAGTGTAAGGAACATCTTTTTTGCAATGATTGTAGTGCCTATTGGGGATGAAAGAGGCGCTTGAGCTTTTTAACCTCTCGAGGTCGTTTCACAACAATCCTAAAAGGTAAAAAGCACCTTCTAGGATTGTAGTTCCAACGTTTGTCGAGGCAAAACAGTCGTCTCCACTTTTCTTCATGTCCAGCTCCAGCGCCTATCCCCTCGAGTCCCTTCACCATTTTCCATAAAGGTAAAAAGCACCTTTACAGAAAATGGTTCCAGTGCTGGTCGGGGATGAACAAGGCGTTTGCGCTTTTCTTCATGTCCAGTTCCGTCTCCTAACCTCTCGAGGTCGTTTCACAACAATCCTAAAAGGTAAAAAGCACCTTCTAGGATTGTAGTTCCAACGTTTGTCGAGGCAAAACAGTCGTCTCCACTTTTCTTCATGTCCAGCTCCAGCGCCTATCCCCTCGAGTCCCTTCACCATTTTCCATAAAGGTAAAAAGCACCTTTACAGAAAATGGTTCCAGTGC
>NZ_JBPXRQ010000061.1:0-15431 GCF_051842895.1 Cytobacillus sp. Hm23 | reverse complement strand
CTCGAGTCCCTTCACCATTTTCCATAAAGGTAAAAAGCACCTTTACAGAAAATGGTTCCAGTGCTGGTCGGGGATGAACAAGGCGTTTGCGCTTTTCTTCATGTCCAGTTCCGTCTCCTAGCCTCTCGAGGTCGTTTCACAACAATCCTAAAAGGTAAAAAGCACCTTCTAGGATTGTAGTTCCAACGCTTGTCGAGGCAAAACAGTCGTCTCCACTTTTCTTCATGTCCAGCTCCAGCGCCTATCCCCTCGAGTCCCTTCACCATTTTCCATAAAGGCAAAAAGCACCTTTACAGAAAATGGTTCCAGTGCTAGTCGGGGATGAACAAGGCGTTTGCGCTTTTCTTCATGTCCAGTTCCGTCTCCTAGCCTCTCGAGGTCGTTTCACAACAATCCTAAAAGGTAAAAAGCACCTTCTAGGATTGTAGCTCCAACGCTTGTCGAGGCAAAACAGTCGTCTCCACTTTTCTTCATGTCCAGCTCCAGCGCCTATCCCCTCGAGTCCCTTCACCATTTTCCATAAAGGTAAAAAGCACCTTTACAGAAAATAGTTCCAGTGCTTGTCGGGGATGAACAAGTCGCTTGCGCTTTTCTTCTAATCATGGAGTGTTTCCCATTCGGTCATTAATTGTTCTAGTTGCTCCTGGTACTGTGAGTTTTCTTCATTAATCACTGCCACTTTTTCGTGATCTTGAAAGATAGTTGGGTCACATAGGAGAGTCTCATTTTTATCTATTTTTTCTTCGAGTTTTGATATCTCTATTTCTAGCTCTTCGATTCTTCTTTTTCTCTGACGCTGTAATTTCTTCATTTCCTTTTCTTGTTCATAAGTCAGCTTCGTCTGCGTTTTATCTTCCTTGATTGAAGGATTGACTACTTGCTGTTCATTTAACAGCTTAATTTCCTCAATTTCTGCTTTTTTTGATATGAAATAATCATAGTCTCCCAAATATTCAGTAATACCGTTTGGAGCAAGTTCATACACTTTCGTCGCTAGTCGGTTTATAAAATAGCGGTCGTGGGAGACGAATAGAATTGTACCAGGATAGTCAATCAATGCATTTTCAAGTACTTCTTTACTATCCAAGTCTAAGTGGTTTGTAGGCTCATCCAAAATTAGCAGATTAGCTTTTTGTAACATAAGCTTTGCTAACGCAAGTCGTGCCTTTTGGCCACCACTAAGTGTTGATACCGGCTTCAACACATCATCACCTGAAAATAAAAAGTTGCCTAACACTGTCCTTATATCTTTCTCGGGTTTTGATGGGTACTCATCCCACAGTTCATTGAGAACACTTTTATTTGAACTAAGATTTGCTTGTTCTTGGTCATAGTAGCCAACTTTAACATTTGATCCAAAAGAAAATTCTCCTTGTAGGGCTTGTATCTTTTTGATCGCTGCCTTGAGTAAAGTTGATTTCCCAATACCATTTGGACCTACCAAAGCTACACTGTCACTTTTCATGATTTGAAAATTGATATGTTGGATAATAGGCTTGTTGTTTTCATAAGAAACAGAAATGTCTTTAGCTTTTAAAACTTCATTTCCACTTTGACGTTCGATGTCAAAGTGGAACGAAGCGGATTTTTCATCTCCAGCAGGCTTATCTAGGACTGTCATTTTCTCCAGTTGTTTTCTTCTACTTTGTGCTCGTTTTGTTGTTGAAGCTCGTGCTAAGTTTCGTTGAACGAAATCCTTAAGCTTGGCTATTTCACCTTGCTGCTTTTCATAAAGCTTTAAATCGTGTTCGTAATTTTCTGCTTTCTTCTTTAAATAATCACTATAATTTCCGATGAATTTTGCCGAATTAGTTCGAGATATTTCGTATACTTGTGTAACGACTTTATCAAGGAAATAACGGTCATGAGATACGATGAGAATAGCTCCTGGATAGCCGAGTAAATATTGCTCCAACCAAGTAAGTGTATCAATGTCAAGGTGGTTAGTAGGCTCATCTAGTATTAATAAATTTGGCTTTGCTAATAATAGCTTCCCTAGAGCAAGCCTCGTTTTTTGACCACCACTTAAAGATGATATAGGTGTTGAGTAATTAAAGCTTGAAAACTGAAGTCCGTGTAGAACAGCTCGTATATCAGCTTCATATTGATAGCCACCTTGTTCTTTATATTGAATTTGTAAATGATCATACTCTTTTAATAGTTTGTCGTAATCTGCCTTGTTTGACATTAGGCTTTGATTGGACATTTTTTCTTCTAGTTTACGTAATTCCATCTCCATTTTTTTTAACGGTTCAAACACGGTTAACATTTCTTCCCAAATAGATAAGTCCGAATCTAAGCCACTATGTTGTGCTAAATATCCAATAGAAATGTCTTTCGGTTTCATGACGCTTCCGCTATCATGAGACATGTAACCTGCTATTATTTTCAATAAGGTTGATTTACCAGCGCCGTTACGGCCAACGACAGCTATCCTATCTTTCAATTGTACTTCTAGCTTTATATTCGATAAAATAAGATCAGATCCAAAATATTTTGTGAGCTGATTCACTTGTAACACTATCATGTTAGTTCACCTCTGTTATAATAGTTTTAGTGTATCTTAAAATGTATGAAATGAGCAATATTCTTTCACTGGATTCCAATGTTTACTTATCTAAGGCTTGAGAAGTGCTTATTTTTAACAATAGTTTATCTTGGTTTGTATGCGCTTTCTTATTAAAGACATTTTAGGCTTAGCTTTGATATCATGTACGATGTATAGGCTCTTTTCGTAGAATTTTTGCTATTGACAGTAATTTAGGACAGCAAAAAATGAATTTATGCAATTGACCTCATTTATAATGAGGAAAAAGCTACAACCGCTAGGTTTATACGTATTTTTTCTTAAAACGAATAACAGCAATTAATGCGAGTAAAGCCTTGTACTAAAACATAAATAGGATTACTAATAGTATTTGTTGCACCTTTTCATCATTAAAACTATAACAATAGGCTAAATTATTAGTTACAATTGCCACACCACTTACGAAAAAGCCATTTACTAAGAAGGTGATAGAAACGGCCTTGCCTTGGATGTACATATAGTTTTCACGCCTTGTTAAAGTAACGACAGGATTGTAAAAATAGTGTAGTATAGTCATATTGAGAGGTGAAAAGCAACAGTGTCTTCATTTACACATTTTAATGATCAAGGTAGAGCAAAGATGGTTGATATTTCTGAAAAGGGCGAAACATTAAGAACTGCTATAGCGAGATCAAGTATCTCAGTTAATAAAGAAATTTATGAACAAATTATTCATTCAAAAATAAAAAAAGGGGATGTTTTAGCTGTAGCTCAAGTGGCTGGTATTATGGCTGCAAAAAAAACATCAGATATTATCCCGATGTGTCACCCAATTAGTTTAAAGGGTGTCGATATCACATTTACATGGGAAGAAGAAAAGCAATTATACAAGCTTATTATTATCGTAGAAGTTAAAACGAAGGGTAGTACAGGTGTTGAAATGGAAGCTTTAACTGCTGCTAGCACATGTGCCTTAACTGTTTATGACATGTGTAAAGCAGTTGATAAAGGTATGGTTATTGGTCCAACTTATTTATTAGAGAAGACTGGTGGAAAGAACGGAGACTTTATTAGAGAGCAGTGAATGAATAGCTGTTTGAATGTGGGGGAATAGAAGTGAATAACGAACAAACAAAAATTCCACAAGCTACTGCAAAGCGTTTGCCATTGTATTATCGATTCATTAAAAATCTTCATGCTGCAGGTAAGCAGCGCGTATCTTCTGCTGAATTAAGCGAGGCTGTAAAAGTAGATTCAGCAACAATACGTAGAGATTTTTCGTATTTTGGTGCTTTAGGTAAAAAAGGGTATGGTTATAATGTTAATTACTTATTAACATTTTTTCGACAAACACTAGATCAAGATGAACTGACAAAAGTGGTGTTAATCGGGGTCGGGAATTTAGGTACTGCATTTTTAAATTACAACTTTATTAAAAATAATAATATGAAAATTGAACTTGCATTTGATGTTGATGAACAAAAAATTGGCTCTACAGTTGGAGATGTTCCTATTTATCATATGGATGATTTAGAAAAACATATTACCAAAGATGTAAGTGTTGCCATCTTAACTGTACCTGCACCAGTTGCTCAAGGGATGACCGATCGTTTAGTAGAAACAGGTATCAAGGGTATTTTGAATTTTACACCAGCTCGAATTAATGTACCTGATCATATTAGAATTCATCACATTGATTTAGCAGTTGAGTTACAATCTTTAGTATATTTCCTTAAAAACTACCCAACTGAATAGTAGCTCTACTGGCATTGTGGTCGTTTGCATGATCATCGAGTTATAATAACAATATATGCTTTATAATGATAGATCAGGAAAATTATTTGTAATTTATGATGGAGGTGAGACCAATTAACATAGGAATTGGAAGTCTTATATTAATTTTAGTGATCGCACTCGTTATCTTTGGTCCAAATAAGCTTCCTCAATTAGGAAAAGCTGCTGGAGACACACTTAGAGAATTTAAGAGAGCGGCACAAGACATTGCAAATGAAAATAATAAAAAGAAGTAACATTAGGATGAGAAAGTATGAATGATAGTAAAGAAATGTCTGTATACGATCATATAGGAGAGCTAAGGAAGCGTCTAATTATCGCAGTCGTTTTCTTTGTTGTTGCTACAATTGGAAGCTTTTTTTTGGCAGAGCCAATCATTGTCTATTTACAACAGGCTGATGAAGCAAAAGAGCTGACGATGAATGCATTTTCCTTAACTGATCCAATAAAAATTTATATGCAATTTGCTTTTATTATAGCTTTTGTAATTACTGCACCAGTTATTTTATACCAGCTTTGGGCGTTTATTAGTCCAGGTCTATATGAAAAAGAGCGGAAAATCACTTTAAGTTATATACCAATTTCAGTGTTACTATTTTTAGGTGGGGTTTCATTTTCCTATTTTATTCTATTTCCATTTGTTATTGAGTTTATGACGAGGATATCTGAACGCCTAACGGTTAATCAAGTTATTGGTATAAATGAATATTTCCAATTTCTATTTAAAATCACTATTCCATTTGGAATATTGTTTCAGCTTCCTGTCGTTGTGATGTTTTTAACTAGACTTGGCATAGTCACGCCTATGTTTTTAGCGAAAATAAGAAAATACGCATATTTCGTTTTACTAGTTATAGCAGCATTTATTACGCCACCTGAGCTCATTTCACATCTGATGGTGACGATACCTTTATTTATTCTATATGAAATAAGTATCTTTATCTCAAAAATAACCTTTCGGAAAGTGGAAAAACTAGAACAGGAACTCATGACTGAGAATGAGTAACAACCATACAATAATCATAACAAAGTTAATCAAAGTGAGTTTTTACAAATTGTAGAGGCTCACTTTTTTCATTTAGTATTTTCTAGCGGTTATTTTGTGAGTATATGCAAGTATAAAGATCGTATTAGTATCTTATATTTAAGTATTGAATAAATGAAGAAAGTAATGATGTTAATGAACAATAAAACAACAAAATTGTATGAGGTTGATTTATATAAACCTATTCAAGACCATTTTATAGAACAGGGGTATGAAGTATATGGAGAAGTCAATCATTGTGATATAGCAGCTATAAAAGACGATGAGCTAGTGATCGTGGAGCTTAAGCTTAATATAAGTATAAAGCTGTTAATACAAGCTACTAAAAGGCAGCGTTTATCCGATCAGGTGTATATTGCCATCCCGAGGCCTACATATTCTTTGCGTTCTAAAAAATGGCAGGATATTTGTTATTTGGTCAGAAGGTTAGAATTAGGCCTTATGATTGTAACTTTTAAAAATGGTACTGCACAGGTAGAAATCATTATAGCCCCAGCTGACTTTGATCGAAAAAAAAGCATGCAACGCAGCAAGAAAAAGAGAGATTTACTTTTAACTGAAATGCAAGGCAGGCATCGTGACCATAATGTTGGTGGAAGCAAAAATCAAAAAATCATGACGGCGTACAAAGAAAACTGTATTCATATTGCTTGTTGCCTCGAACGTTTAGGTCAGTTATCAACAAGTGATCTTCGCCAAATGGGAACCGGTGATAAAACTGTATCCATTCTTAATAAAAATTATTACGGCTGGTTTGAAAGGGTGCGAAGAGGAACTTATTCACTTAGTGATAAAGGCAAGAATGAGCTAACTTCATATCCACAACTTGTTCACTATTACGGTGAATTAATAACAAATAAGCTTGGTTGATACAGAGAAAGGTATTTTGGGTAACTCATATGTATTTAGAGAAGAAAAGATGTCCCGAACATATGCCTGTATTCGTGCTAAGCTAAAAGCAACAATTAATGTGAAATCAGCCATAGAATAAAACAACCTTCCTATTAACTAGGAAGGTTGTTTATTATTTTATATTTTTTAGTTTGTTATGAAAGATAAACATACGAATAGCCACTCCAAAATCAAGGGTGGCTACAAAAGACAATATGAGAGTGGGGAAATTCCAAATTGTTTCTTGAGCTGATTGAATTGCGAGATATGTGAAAACGATTCCTATAAAACTATATATAAATCCAAAAAATAAAGGTGAGCGGCGCATATGTTATAATCCTCCAATAATCGACTGCATTTGTTCCAGTTGTTGTCGCATTTGTTCAATGTCATCCTTGTAGATAGTTTGTATTAAGACCACAAATGTATTCATTGAAACGTGTGCAATAATAGGTACGAGTATTCTTTTTGTTTTCACATAAAGAAAGGCAAAAGTAAATCCCATTGAACTGTATATGAGTATGTGCTCTGGCTCACCATGAACTAGGGCGAATATGACAGAACTAATAAGTGCTGATATCCAAAAATTATATTTCTTATACAACGAGCCAAAAATGATCTTTCTAAAAATGATTTCCTCTAATATTGGTGCGATGATTGAAGTGACAATAATGAATAACGGGACCAATTCAAAAATTCCGATAAGCACTTCAGTATTTTCTGACCCTGGATTAATTCCAAGTAACATTTCAATATTTGCTGCTAAAGATTGTGCAAATAAAGCAAGGAAAATACCTGCGATTGACCAGAAAATAGCTTTACCAGTAGAGGGGTAATCTTCAGGAATCACTCTGTTAATCATATCTTTTTTCATAATGAAGAGGATAATCATTAATCCGAGGATAAAGCTAATTACAGCCCAATAACCAACCCTAATGACTAGCGCAATATCATTAGAATGAGCATCCTCGCCTACACCTAAAATTTCTAATAATGGCACACCTAAAGTCGCTGAAAATTGGACAATAATATACGCGATAATTACATACCAATAATGTCTTTCGAACGGTGGAAATATTTTTTTAATCAATAAAATAATCTCCTTTAAATGTTTGTTCATGCTGCTTTAATTTTTAATAGTATTTTGCTATTTGGGAATGTCTTGTTCCCCTTCGCAGCTTTTAGAGGTCACCATGTCATTTTATCAGAAAGAAAAATCCCTATTCAAATGATATACCTTAATGATTTGACATTGTTAGCCTATATAACGATTTTCATCATAGTTGTCCGATTAAAATATGCACTAATAATGTATGTCCGATATACACGGGTTAGTACAATACTTACCGTATTTTATCACAGTATTCTAACATACTCATGTATATTATGTTTTTTATGTTTATTCCTACGTATTTGTGACATAATTTTAAAGGGTTAAATGATAAAGGTGTTTACATAAGAAGGTATACATTTTATTTCAATCATGTAAAACCTACTTAGCGTTCCAATACACCAATACATCAACTATTAACTCTAAAAGATCATAGACGTGGGCTGTTTTTGATTTAAATAATGTTTTTCGCACTAAGCAATTGCTAAGTACTTAACTAGAGTTATGGCATCTTCTTCTGTAAAGCGATGATAACCGTATAAAACACTTTTTCTATGCTGGTATCAATAGCGGCAAAGATTACGAAAAGAGTCTTTCTATATTGAAGACTATGACAAGAAATAAAGCCAACATAGTTGCTCTAATTGTGTAATAAAAAATAGGACGAATGTCGTGGTTATACAAGGGAGAACTTGTCTATTTATGGGGTATATATGAAATTAGGAATTTTTTTCTGCTTTAGACTTGCAAAAACATTTGAGATTCATTAATATAATAGTTGTGTTAGCACTCAAGTATAGCGAGTGCTAATAGAAGAATATTGAACAATAATACCATTTAAATTATTTGAGGAGGTTGTTTCACTTGTTAAAGCCATTAGGTGATCGTGTTGTTATTCAAATTGAAGAAACAGAAGAAAAGACTGCAAGTGGTATCGTATTACCGGATACTGCAAAGGAAAAGCCTCAAGAAGGAAAAGTTGTAGCTGTTGGTTCTGGTCGAGTACTAGACAGCGGTGAGCGTGTAGCTCTTGAAGTAGCTGTAGGTGATAGTATCATCTTCTCAAAATATGCTGGTACTGAAGTAAAGTCTGACGGTAAAGAATACTTAATCGTACGTGAAAGCGATATTTTAGCTGTACTTAGCTAATTTTATCCACCTTTGTACTTAACATAATGTGTGATGTTCAACAGCATACGGATTGAACATTATTTAATAGATTAGGAAAATTTGAGGAGGTAAAACAATATGGCAAAAGATATTAAATTTAGCGAAGAAGCACGCCGTTCTATGCTAAGTGGTGTAGATGCACTAGCTAATGCTGTAAAAGTTACATTAGGACCTAAAGGACGTAATGTAGTATTAGAGAAAAAATTTGGTTCTCCATTAATTACAAATGATGGTGTTACAATTGCAAAAGAAATCGAATTAGAAGATGCATTTGAAAACATGGGTGCAAAGCTAGTTGCTGAAGTAGCTAGTAAAACAAATGATGTAGCTGGTGACGGTACTACTACAGCAACTGTTTTAGCACAAGCAATGATTACTGAAGGCCTTAAAAACGTAACTGCTGGTGCAAACCCTATGGGCGTTCGTAAAGGAATTGAGAAAGCTACTAAAGTTGCAGTTGAAGAGCTTAAAGCAATCTCAAAACAGATTGAAGGTAAAGAATCAATCTCTCAAGTAGCTGCAATTTCTTCATCTGATGAAGAAGTAGGGCAATTAATTGCAGAAGCTATGGAACGTGTTGGTAATGATGGTGTTATCACTATTGAAGAATCAAAAGGCTTCGCAACTGAATTAGAAGTTGTTGAAGGTATGCAATTTGACCGTGGATATGCTTCACCATACATGGTTACTGATTCTGATAAAATGGAAGCTGTTTTAGAAAATCCATATATCTTAATTACTGATAAGAAAATTGCGAATATCCAAGAAGTGTTACCTGTATTAGAGCAAGTTGTTCAACAAGGTAAACCACTATTAATGATTGCTGAAGATGTAGAAGGCGAAGCTTTAGCTACATTAGTAGTAAACAAACTTCGTGGTACATTTAATGCAGTAGCTGTTAAAGCTCCTGGATTCGGTGACCGTCGTAAAGCGATGCTTGAAGATATTTCTATCCTAACTGGTGCTGAAGTAATCACTGAAGACCTAGGATTAGACTTGAAAGCTACTACTGTTGCTCAATTAGGTCGTGCTTCAAAAGTTGTTGTAACAAAAGAAAATACAACAATTGTTGAAGGTACTGGCGCATCTGATAAAATTGCAGCACGTGTAAACCAAATTCGTACACAATTAGAAGAAACTACTTCTGAATTTGATAAAGAAAAATTACAAGAGCGCCTAGCTAAATTAGCTGGTGGCGTAGCGGTAATCAAAGTTGGTGCAGCTACAGAAACTGAATTAAAAGAACGTAAGCTACGTATCGAAGATGCTTTAAATGCAACTCGCGCAGCTGTTGAAGAAGGTATTGTTTCTGGTGGTGGTACTGCGCTAGTAAATGTACACAGCAAAGTAGCAGCAATTGAAGCTGACGGAGATAAAGCTACTGGTGTAAATATCGTCTTACGTGCACTTGAAGAGCCAATTAGACAAATCGCTCACAACGCTGGCCTAGAAGGATCTGTCGTTGTAGATCGTCTAAAACGTGAAGAAGTTGGCGTAGGCTTCAACGCAGCAACTGGCGAGTGGGTTAACATGATCGACACTGGTATCGTTGACCCAACAAAAGTTACTCGTTCAGCATTACAAAACGCAGCATCTGTTGCAGCAATGTTCTTAACAACTGAAGCTGTAGTAGCTGACCAACCTGAAGAAGGTGGCGCACCTGCTATGCCTGATATGGGCGGCATGGGCGGCATGGGTGGAATGGGCGGCATGATGTAATCTGCCCCTCAAACCCTTGATATAAAAGGATTTTCCTATATGATGTCCAGTATGGGTAACATTTAGGTAACATGAGGTTATAAAAAATTAGAGGTTTTCCATTAGTTGAGCAAACTTTTGAGAAGCCTCTTTTTTCATAGACTTAGTAATATGTAAGTACACATGTTTTGTCGTGTCATCATCTTTATGCCCAAGACGTTCCATGGTTTCAGGTAAACTCACTTCAGCCTCTGCAAGTAATGATGTATGTGTATGTCTTAACGAGTGTGGAGTTAAATCAGAATTTTAGCCTGAAATTTTTAATAATCTGCTCATTCTGTTTCATGTCTACTTATGTTAACAAATAATGATACACGTGTGATGTGGTGGTGAATAGTTTAAATTGAGAAGGTAAGTTAAAAAACAAGATTTATATAGTGAAACTTACATCATAAGGACTTGATGGAAGGTAAGTATTTAAGTAATTCTTGTTCTATTTGGCGAAGTGTTTTCCCATCTGTCTCAATCCCATATTTTTCTGCCATCCTTAGTGTCGATTTGTAATCTTCAGCAGTATAATACTCATCGTATATTTCAAATGTTCTTTTTTTACGTATATCCATTATTTCTGCTAACAACTGCTCTGATGATTTGTCTTCAAAGTGTATTCCTAATTTATGCGCTTCCCTATATAGACTAATTTGTGATTTTCCTTCCATGATTTCTTGGTTAATTTCCACTTGAGTCTTGCCAGCTGTTTCTACACGAAAAGCACTTATTCTCCGTTTTACCATTTCTTCTTCAGGTAAATGATCATCCCCTTCATATCCTATGATACTAAAGCCCTGCTTTCCGAGTATACGGTAGTAGTTATCCTTATTTATTTGATTTCCTTGTAAATCTATAATTCCACTTTCACCATCAAATTTTATCACTAGCTTGCCATCGAAAGTTTTTAAGCCTTCATAATCATACATCCAGAGAGATTCATCTTTAGAAAATTGATTAGGTACCCCTTTTACTCGATCCAAAAAATTGTTCTTATAAGCTAACGTAATTACTGTCACACTTCCAAATGCAATAGTAGAAGCAACCACTGTTGCTACAATGATTTTCTTCATAATTAAGACTCCTTTTATATGTTGTAGTTTTGATATTAAATGTATTGTAATGTCCAATTCTTAATATTATGGGTAGATATTTCTTAAGATTATCTTAAGAAACGAAGCACGACAGTTAAAATGAGGTTAAAAGTATATCAATTTTTAGAGAGGAATAATTTTAAAAACGCATTAGTACACCGTTGTACTGAAAAAGATAACACGAACTCTAGTTGAGTACGTGTTTATTAATACGACAAACAACAATCAATGCGAAAACAACCATTTTAAAAACACCTCATAAGCCAATTTAAGGTGTTGTTAAAAGAAACAGTTATTATTATTCATTATTCTTGGATTCCTTGATCCCATTAATAATAGCTAATTTTATTATCCAATAAAGAACTAAAAATTTAACAAACGCAATAAAAAATTGGTAAATTAATCCTTTGGTGAAATAGGAGTTGACCAACAAACTTCTTATGTTTTCCATGATTTCGAACATAATTACCTCCAGTTAAAAACTTGTGTAAAGATAAAGTGTTTTCTGTTTATTATTACCAAAAACATAAGATTTATATTAAATAAAATAAGCAGCTAGTAAATTGGGGAGGTATAAGTAAAATGTTATGAAAACTCAAGAGTTACTGTGAAAGACTTGGATCTAAGAATCATGTATATATAGTCAAATTGAATTTAACTACACAACGATAGTTTTATATTACAACTCTTACAGACATCTCCCCACACAATAATATTTAGACAGCCATATATATAAATAAAATATATAAGGGAGATGACGAAATGAATAACCAATTGTGTAGAGGTAATGGTGAAGGATTTGAGATAGTTGACTTTCAATTTCATATTCCTGCAACAAACGATGTGGACTTTGGGTCTCTTTCAACTGATTCAAATTATCCTACAACAATTGCACTGTTAACACTAAATAACTTAAAACCTGGTGATATTGTATTGCTAAGTTGGACATTTGTATTAAACAACCAAGGTGGTGATGAATTTACTCATCAAGTATGGAGAGGAGATACCACTATTCATAGGTCAATCAGAGGAATTGAAGGTGGCGGAGAAGATATTAGTATAACATCTTCTCAAACGATTGATAAAATTAATAGTTATCAATGTGCTACTTATAGATTAACTGGTTTTGCAAATAACCCTGACATAAACCTTAATGGTCCTGTTAATTTTAGTGCACAGCAATTAAGACCGAAGATGAAGTAATGAAATTTATAAGTTTACAAGTGGGTTAGGTGTTTCGGGAGTGAATTCCAATTTATAGTAAATAATAGTTAGTTTTATTTACTTAAATAAAATGGTACTAAAATCAATGTGAAAAAATTGAAATACAGCTGCGATTATTAATATAGAACCTATTTTCACAGCAATTTTTTGTTTCATAATTTCAAAATCTCTTGTTATAATTACTGCTGCACTAGATAACCCTGCGAAAATCCATCCTAAATTAAAATCATTGTGTAGATAAGTTTTTATAATATGGTCAACAAAAAAACTAAGACTCATACCTAGTAATAGACAAAGAATAGACAACGGAGTTTCATCATACTATCCCCTTGTAATTTATAACTAAAAATAATAGTACCATACATTGTAAAGGAAAACGCCGAAGTTATGAAACTTAAGATAGATTATGTTTGATAGGGATGTTCACATAATAAAAGAAGGAGGAGTTTATCGTACTAACTGTCCAGCATGTACATATACCTTGTTTAACAATAAAGGAGCGGTAAAGGTAATAAAATTTGCTTGTAATAGTAGCTATGATTTCTTACTAAAGATAAAGCTTTGAAAAAAGAGTTAAGGAGCGAGTATAGTAGCTGATATTAAAGAAATTGATATAGGTCACCAAACTAAGTTAAGTAACTTTGTAAGTTCAACAATATTAATGACCGAAGAAGTCAAAGCCACTGAGATGTAGTTATTTCCATTCGGTAAGTTCAACACTCATAATGTGATAATAGAGGATTGGGAAATTACAGAAAAAAGAAGAGGTCATACACCTACCTGACAACAGGAGGGCACTAATCATTGCAGCATTTTAACTGTGTGAGGGGTGTCCTCTTTTAGTTATTAAAAGAGGAGATGTGAATGAGTGCTGGGAAGAATATTCAAGATAAATTTCTATCAAAATCAACGAGAAGTGTGAAACAACGTAAGCAACATAAAAAGGTGCTCTCCAAAAGAGAATGGGATAAGTGAATGAGGTAAAACATGAGCCGTTACTGAAAATCCTCTAGTTCAATTAAAGGGTTGATAAAATCAGCAAATATCTCCTTAATGTACCTTTATTAAATGTACAGAAAAATTTACTTTCTTCCTTTTTGTTTTTTTTGTAGCACAAAAAATGCTATAATAGCTCTATGATTTTTTGTACTACAAAAAAAGGAGTGTTCAAATGAATCAAATAACTTTTTCTTCATACGAAGAATTAGAGCAATTGTTGAAAGAAAAATTTTATAAGAAAGCAAAGTTTATCGGGTTAAGTGATGAAGAAATTCAGCTATCTATCATCTATAAAAAGAAAGCGAAAGAACTTTGGGACAAACATAATTGTCAACAGATTATTGAACAGTATGGCACTGTTACAATAGAGGCTTGGATGGATGAAGAAGGAAATAGGAGAACGAAAAGAGGAAGGCCTAGAAAAGAAAAGTCAGAAAAACTTAGTTTTCCATTACACGTTCGATTGGATGAGGAGTCTTTTAAGAAACTTAATAATTATGCAAAGGAACATGATGTAAACTGTTCAACAGCAATTAGAATGATATTAAAAAATTTATAATTAGTGAATTGAAGGGCCTTCGTAAATATAATTAAAGGTGTTTTTCAGGAGGATTGAAAATGAAAAAAAATCGTTTTAAATTTTGTTTTGATTTATTGATTGCAATTACATTTAGCTTATTATTTGCTCCAGCTATCACCAGTGTAGCATTTCATGAAATAGCTAGTATTTTATTGGCGGTAGCATTAATTATTCATTTATCTTTAAACAAAGATTGGATTATTGGTATGAGCAAAAAAATATTCTCAAAAAGAATAAGAGGAAAAGCTTTACTATCATACTTATTAAATATAACCCTGTTGTTAGATATGTTGTTTATTATGGTAAGTGGATTATTAATTTCCGAGGTTATCTTTCCTAATTTTAGATATTTCACAAGCATTAATTGGCTTGCTCTTCATATTATTTTGTCAATCCTCGGATTATTTATAGTTGGGGTTCATTTAGGATTACATTGGCAATGGATCAAACAAATTGGAAGCCAATACCCTAAATTAAAGAAGCTATTTTCTTTTCGTAAACCTTCTCGGATAAAAATTTTACGTATATTGTTGATTATTGGGACAATTTTCTTGTTCGTCCAAATATTTAAATTGACTGTTGTATCGATGGAGTTAGTTAGTGGTCCGAGTTTAGGTGCTGAAAAAAGTGCGGGAACAGAAGGGTATGAAAATCTATTTTCAGTTAACATATTAGGAATTTTACCAGTCTTCACAATCTATTCATGCCTTTTGGGTTCAATTGCTTTTTATACCAACTTACTAGAAAAAAGGGTCATGAATAAGAAACATACAAGGACGTCCTAATGGCATTTCCCTTTTCGAAAATTAATTAAAATAGGTAGCTAATGTTGTATTTTTTTTCTAGTGAGATCAATGTTTTACAAAGAAACATATGTGAACATCCAAAGATTAACCTAGAGGAAGAAAGCTGCAACAAGTGACATAACCGTTAATGAAATAGTATGTTTGAATGCTGTAAATGTCTGCAGACCACCTAAAAGAATTATTAAAAAAAATATATTTTCATAATATAAAATATAGCGAGGTATTTTATCGTTTATTAGCTCCCTAACGTCACCAAATGGGAAGGGAGTACATAAGTTACATTAGTATATATTTAGTCACCTTGTAACATTTAGTACCACCCTTTATAAAATGTACCCTATAGAGTAGACACTTAAAAAAAGTCTCCCTATAGGGTACATTTTTGTATAATGGAGAAACACAACTAGAGAAATACTTCGGATTGGAGAAAACTATGAGTAAAAA